>JAENYW010000271.1 GCA_016841555.1 Tepidibacillus decaturensis | reverse complement strand
AAAAGCACTGACTCTTACCTTATTAGGTGGTATTTGGTTATTTTTTTATCCGAACACTCTATATATGATTAAAGATTATATCCATTTAACTGGAAGAAAGTTTTATCTGTATCAAAATGGTCGGATTATTTTTAATAAGAATCTATTGCTTTGGTATGATTTTATCATGAATTCGTTATTTATTTTTACAGGGTTATTTGTTGGTTTTGTATCGTTATATCTTATCCATCAATTATTGGTTAAGAAATATAAGAAGGGTATTTCTTGGAGTGGAGTAGCTGTTATTCTATTTTTAAGCAGCTTTGGTATCTATTTAGGTAGGTTTATCCGTTTAAACACATGGCATATCGTTTCTAATCCACTTATGCTGATGAAAAATGTGATGAATAGTTTACAATGTCACACTTTGATTTTTACAAGTATGTTTACTTTGTTTTTTCTAATGATATATTTTTTTCTGTATTATTTAACAAAGTTAAATGAACATTAGTGAAGTCAAGCAACAACAAAACTCTATAATATAGCTAATTATGATTTAAGAGAAAATGGTTTTAAATCTTATGAAACTCGTAGAGTTGTTAGAGGATTATTTAAAAGTGGTTATGGGTTTGTAAATTCAGATGTAAATGGTAGTTTGAATATATTGAGAAAAGAAGAAAAATGTATTCCCAAGTTAGTTGAAACTATGAGGGATAAGGGCAAGTGATCTCGCCAGTTAAGGATAAGGGTTGCCTGTTAAGGTCGAAAGTTAAATACCAAACTTCTTATAAAGAAGCCACATCCGTTTTTCATGAAAAACATAAAAAAATCTTTGTATTTATGAAATTAAGCAATTTTACATGCTGATTGTTGGACAGACTCAGGTACCGTTCGGTACACGGCGGTTCGTTAAGTATAGACTTTAACAACTGAATAGTATTCGTAGAAACTTTTGAGACCTTGCCTTCCAGTATTGATTAGTCAAGGTCTTCGTTAGTATATATGTCAAGTTAAAATGACTTTTAGCATACTATAAACACCTTTTTCATCTAAAACATACTTTTTAAATGCTTTGTTTGCGCCACGTACAGACATGCTAAAAACATAACCATATTTTCCTGACAGCGTGTAATGAATGTTCTCTCCAGTAGTTATACCTTTGTCGGCAACTACAACAACTCTTCCTAAACTTATTTTATTTATGAACTTCTCTGAAACCCTGTCGATAAGTAGACAATCATTTGTGTTACCAGGAAATAATTTAAATGTGCTAGGAATCCCTTGTTTATCCATCCATAAACATTTATTATACTCTCATTTAATGTAAAGAGATAGATACAATCATAAATCAGGACAGAATAATCACTGATCTGGCAGTCCTATCACCTAATAGTTACTGGCTTTTAATTATACTCACCATGACTTATGTCGCAACTATGGGCTTCTATGTTCACGTTCCTCTGCTGTGATGATACTGATATTGCTACTGCTCAATTCAATGAGAACCACTTGTTTCTCATCATGGTCATTATAGAACTCTAAAAGCTCCACAGAATCATCTGATTTGATTGACTGTTGTACCTTCTTCCAACAAATGTACTAAATCTTCTCCTGACATCTCATGAGATGCCGTGTAACGGTTCATTAATCGCATTGACTGGGATCCACCTTTAATCAATGTAGTATCTGCAGGCTTCGTTGTCAATGTCATTACAAGCCCTACTTCTTCAGCTACCAACTCGCTGATATCTGTATATTCCCCTTTGGGATATGCTAGGACATTAACCTCATTCTCTAGATTCGATTCCAATGCACTAATCGCCATTTGAAAGTCATTTCTTAAAACACGAAAGTAGTCCTCTTCACTATCTGATGGCAGCGGATTCACATCAGGTCTTACATTGTCTTCGTCTGACTCATAAGGACCATATTGATGTAAATCATAGGTATGTGTCTGCACTTCAATTAAGCCTGAGTCTATCATTTCTTTCGCTTGTTCATAATTATAGTGTGGGATTATTGGGTTTTCAGTATTCTTATATTGGGTTTTGCCAACGGATACTCCTATGGCAAAAAATGTAGCCTTCATACTTAATTCTTTCAACACTGGATATGCCAATTCGTAGTTACTTAAATATCCATCATCAAATGTGATTAAAATAGCCTGTTCTGGGAGTGTCGCCTCTGTCTCAACATATGCTATAATCTCACTGGTAGATACTGTATTGTATCCTGCCTCTTTAAGTGCTTGCATATGTTCCTTAAAACGTTCTTTTGTTATCACTAATGTGCCATCGCCTTCATTGGCAAGATGATGATAATTAATCACTTGAAGTCGATGTGTCAATTTCTCTTGTGATTCTATTACTTCGGGCTCGATAGAATCAAGGGTCGCTTCTTCGCCTGCTTGATCTTGGTTAACTATGGCATTTATAAAAAAACACACACCTATCAAAAGGGTCAAACTCAATATCAATAGAATTACCTGTAATTTCTTTGACATGTTATGCTCCTTTTACACTAGATATACATCTATTGTTTGTATTCTGTAATATTATTTTCTTTCATCCACTTCAGTTTTGTATTCATAAGATAACGTAGCACCCTATCTTCTTCCCCATATATTCTTAAAAGATCCGATTGCACATCATACATATCATTATATGTCAGATAAGGATAATCAACATAGCCCATGGTGCCATCGGGTAAGTACGCATATTCCAAGTTGCCATCATCCATCACCCATTTGTCTTTTGTTAACCGAATCCCTTCCAGCATTTTATTTGCTGTCGTCTGATAGTCTTCCATCCCCTCTTCTTCATAAAGCAGTAATAACATATGAATGGCTTGCAATTGATGATTCAACGAACTGTGTACAACCACTTCCTGATCCGAATGACTGTAATCTTCCACTAGCCATCCTTCTTTGTCTTCTTTCTCAACAAGTATATGTTCATTTTGTATATGCTTTATGTAATAATCAGCTAAAGTCAAATACGTTTTTCGATAAGACCCTCGCTCAAAGGCCTTATATGCCTTGAAATAAGTTTCAATCATATCTGCATTAAATCGAGTATCAAAGAACCCACTTTTTATCGAATACTCTTCTTCAAGCCATTCACTTTTGGGAAGCGATGGTAAGAAACCTTCTTCGTTAAGATTGTTCACACCTGTAAATAAAAGAGATTGCCCTAGAAGATCTGAAGCCAACGATTCTCTTTCTTCAATCATTGCAGTTACCAGATACATCGATGGAATTCGCCAGTATGCCATTTGTGTTGATGGTTCATAGGTGGATGGAGATTTATAATAATATCCATCATTTAAGATTCGGGCTTTGATGTCCACATCATAACTTGTCCAACTGGGACGATTCAGCTTCGTCTCCAATTCCAAATTATCACCAGATAATCCAATACCCCACATCATTCCAAAGCTGTCTTTGATATGAGGAAACCTATAAGTAATCACCCACTTTCCATTCTTTCGAGATACTCGAATAGGATATCTTTCTTCCAATGATTCCACTGTTCCATTACCCAAGGGCGTATATGAATAGGCTTGTCCAAGAACATAACCATAGGTCTCAGTTTGTAACATCAGCTTTCCATCCATTGGCAAATCTCCTGTTTGAAGAGGCTCTTCCAGATATTTGCCTTCATTAAAATATGTGACTGTCCCCTTATCGCCTGGAAGATAAAACCGACTAATATAAAAGCCACTGTCTGCCTTATACTCGATTTTTCGTGTAAATGTATAACCTTGCCCCTGATAATAATAGTTATCTTGAACATATCGAAAATCCTGACCATTCACCTGTTGCTGTTTGTAAGTGACGTCGTATGACGTAGTTTCAATCGGCTTTTCAACCCCTTTAACCCAGTTGTCTGTTCCTATAATTAATAATAAGAACATCCACACTACATTTTGTTTCATAATATCATTCCCTCCCTAAATCTTCAGCATTAATATCATCCATAAAGTATAAGCTGATTATCCTACATTGAGTAAGTAAATTTGGC
>JAENYW010000270.1 GCA_016841555.1 Tepidibacillus decaturensis | reverse complement strand
AAAGGAATCGAAAAGGAATTAATAGAAAAAATAGATATTCCCTACTATGGTATAAGTAGTGGGAAGCTAAGGAGATATATTGACTTTGAGAATATAGTAGATATGTTCAGGGTGATAAAAGGTTCCTTAGAAGCAAGAAGAATTTTAAAAAAGTTAAAGCCGAATATGCTCTTTTCAAAGGGAGGATTTGTTTCTGTACCAGTAATTATAGCTGCTAAATCTCTAAAAATCCCTATATTTATTCATGAAAGTGATATGACACCTGGATTGGCGAATAGAATCTCTAAAAGATTTGCAACAAAAATTTTCACTTCTTTTGAGGAAACAAAGGACTTTTTCCCCGAATATAAAACTACTGTAATTGGTTCTCCTATAAGAAAAGAGCTACTAAGCGGTTCAAAAGAAAAGGGAAATTTATATCTTAGATTTGATAATACCCGTCCAATTCTAACCATCATGGGTGGAAGTTTAGGTGCAAAAAAAATAAATGAGGTAATATTAAAATCATTAAAACAACTAACTGCTAATTTTCAGGTTGTTCATATATGTGGGAAAAATAATATAGATGAGAATTTAGCTAATTTACCTAGGTATAGGCAATATGAATATATTTTTGATGAATTACCCGACGTTTTAGCTGCTACTGATATAGTTATTACTAGAGGTGGATCAAATGCTATTTTTGAATTTCTAGCTTTAAATATACCAATGATTATTATTCCGTTGGGATTAAACCAAAGTAGAGGAGATCAAATACAGAATGCAAAAGCTTTCCAAAACAGAGGCTATTCACTAACTCTAGAGGAAGAAAAGCTCGATAGTAATACTTTGATTGAATACTTAGATGATGTCTACAAAAATAGAGATAAATTCCGTATGATAATGAAACAAACTAAGAAAAGTGAAGCGTTACAAATACTTATAGCAGAAATGAATAAACTGAACACGTCCAGCTAAGATAAAGATCACCTTGATTAGGTTCATATATATACAAATTGAAGTAAAAGAGGAGGATTTCATGAGAAAAAAACTCAGAGATATGACATTTTCAAAACCTTTAATCCTTAGTATATGCTTAATGTGTATTGCAATGATTTTTAGACTATTGGATATTTTTATTTTAAGATTGGATGATTTATTAGGTGAGATTATATTATCGAAGATAATTGGTTTTATTATTGTAATTCTATTTGTGAAAATGATTGGTGATAATTTAAATAGTATTGGATTTAACGCTAATAATAGGTTGTCTATTTTTGTTTTAGGTGCTGTTATTACAAGTTCTTTGATGTTTTTGGGATATGCGGGAGAATTATTAATATTTGCTTCTGATTCCCCAAAATTAATATTAGCTGCAATAGATCCCAAAGCAGGTGTATCAGGTGGTATAGGTTTTGCTCTATTTCTACTATTAGGTAATGTTATGAATAGCTTTATGGAAGAAGGGTTATTCAGAGGGATTATGATTCCAATTCTAAATAGAAAGTATTCTGTTTGGATGTCTATATTTTTACAGGGATTATTGTTCGGGATTTGGCATATTCCTTGGGCATTTAAATGGTATATGAGTGATATTGTGAGTGGTACAAATGGTTTTCTAATAGCATTAGTAATAAATTTCTTCCCTATGATATTTATAGGTATTGTTCTTGGGGTAATGTACTATTATACGAATTCTATTTGGACATCTTGGATATCACATTTCATCATAAATTCAATCCTTAATTTAGTCCATGTAAGTATTAATGGTCAATTAAATGTAGGCATGACTATACGTATGTCTATTTTTCAATCTACAATATTTATTCTTATTCCAGTTCTAATCATACTTGCTAAGAAACTTAATAAGGTTCATGTTAATTACAATATTGGTGTTTAGTGCCGACTCCAAAAAAAGCATACCTAAGCGCCTGTAAGCTGAATAAAAAAAAATATTGTAATGGCTAATTATTATTAAGATAAGGGAAATAACATGAATAATAAAGAAGATATATTTAAAGATAATATGGATAAGTATAGAAATCCAGAAAAATATGCTCTACTGTATGACACTATCAAAAGGATTTTCCATTAATATATGAATGGGCTACAAAACTTGGTGGCACTATTGTAGATCTTGCTTGCGGTACAGGAAGAATTACTATTCTCCTGTCAGAACGTGGCTTTCATTTAATAGGAATCGACTTAAATAAAGGAATGTTTTTGATAAAGAAGTACTATATGAAAGTGCTAAAGCTATAAAGAGGTGAAGAACAACGACGATTAGAAGTCTCTAGTAAATAATTATTTATAGGAGGCTAAAAAAATGAATATTGAATATAAAGATAGCGTGACAATTGCACAGGAAGATGTAAAAAAATTATATGAAAATGTAAAATGGACATCTTACACAAAAGATATGCCAAGACTAGTCGAAGCAATCAATCGATCATTAAAAGTAGTTTCAGCATGGGATAATAACAAATTAGTAGGATTAATCAGAGTAGTTGGGGATGGAGTAACAATCATATATATACAAGATATATTGGTCTTGGAGAACTACCAAAATCTAGGAATAGGTTCCGCATTACTAAACACAATACTAACGATGTATCAGGATGTTCGTCAGAAAGTTTTATTAACGAATGATTCTATAGAAGTGAGAGCTTTTTATGAAAAACACAATTTTGTATCTTGTGATAAAGGAGATTTAGTTGCTTTTGCTAATCTAAGAATGATTTGAAACAGCTTGACAAAAAAGTGGAATGGAGGTCATTCATGATTATTATTCATATCAATTCAAATCAAGAATGGAAGGCAACAAAGCATTTGATGAACTCAGTAGAAATAAAGACTTATCCTTATGGTGAATATTTTATGACAGTTATTGAAAATCAGGAATGTATTTTTTATCATAGTGGTGCTACAAAAACGCTTTCCGCTGGAGCCAGTCAATATGCTATTGATAGATGGTCACCAGAAATAATATTTGTCCTAGGAACATGCGGAGCTGTATCTGAAGATCTTAAACCATTAGATATCATTTTAGCTGATCAAACTGCTCAATATGATGTTATACCAATGAAGAAAAGAGAAAATATTTTTCATGAGATTATTACAATAGATAATTCTTGGCTAAACCTAGCTGAATTTCAATATAAACTATTAAAAGGATTTATTGCAACTGCTGATCAATCCGTAACTGCTACTAATTATCAACATTTAAGAAGTGAAGAAGTGATTGCGGCGGATTGGGAAACAGCCTCTATTGCGAAAATATGTGCGATAAATAAAGTTGAGTGTTGCGTAGTAAGAGGAGTTTCAGATATACCGAATGAAAAAGATGTTAATCTTCAATATGAAAATTATAAACGAAATACAGCAATTATCATGGAAAAGTTAATAGCTTCATATCTTCCCTCGTTGATTTCACATTATAATAATTCAAAACCCAATCTTAATTCTAGCAAATAGTACCTTTGATTGGTAGAAATAAAATCATTTGAAAGACCCATGGTGGATGAGTTTAGACAGTTACCTTAATGAAGTTATCGAATATCTTTACGAATAGAACCGTTAAAAGAAATACTTTCAATAAACTAAATAAAGGAAGTAAATTTAATCCTAGCATGCCATTGTTAGATACAAGTACTTTGTCCCCAAGTATTGTGGCACAAGAAGTAAAGAAGATAATTGACAATTCCTTATTGGAGGATGATAGATATGTTAGATAATAAAGGTTTTAATAAATTTTGGATTGATTGTTCTATGCGTATTAGTCGTCCTACAAGAGAAATTATTAAAAACTATTAAAATATATAAAAGAACTTTGAAGAGGGAGGGAATACCTATGAATATTGCTATATCACCATCACCACTTGCAATTATGCTAATAATAATTGTAATTAGTAATATCTTTATAAGTTTTGGAAAAATTAAAATAATGATTAATTCCATTATTATTTTATCTTCACTTCTTTCTATTGTTGGATTATTAGGGCTTTTTTTATCTAATTCACAGTTTATTTTAAGATT
>JAENYW010000269.1 GCA_016841555.1 Tepidibacillus decaturensis | reverse complement strand
ACATCATCAGGTGTTACAAAATCGCGACCTTCAATAAACGCCCAAGCTTTACTAGATTTTGCAATAGCTATTCCTGCTCGGGGACTAGCTCCTAGACGTATCATATCAGATTCTCGAGTTTTGCGAACAATCTGTGTTATATAGTCCAGAATTTCCTCCTCAATTTTCACTGTACACACCTGTTCTCTTAATTGAATAAAATCACGAAGCTCCATTATAGAAGAATTTTTTATATCTTCTACTCGTTCAATTAACGAATGTTTAAGAACATCTTTTTCCGCCTGAAGATTAGGATAATTTATCAATAATTTAAATAAAAATCTGTCCTTCTGTGCTTCTGGTAATGGATAAGTTCCCTCAAACTCAACAGGATTTTGGGTTGCAACAACAAAAAAAGGATTTGGTAAAGCATAGGTTTCCCCGTGTATTGTAACTTGTTTTTCCTCCATTGCTTCCAAGAGGGCAGCTTGTGTCTTAGCCGGGGTTCGATTAATTTCATCAGCAAGCAAAATATTAGTGAAAATAGGCCCCTTTAATGTTTCAAACAAACCGTTTTTCATATTAAAAATAGCACTGCCAGTAATATCACTCGGTAATAAATCAGGTGTAAATTGAATTCGATGAAAATCGCCACCAATCATCTGAGCGAGCGTGCGAACTATTTTAGTTTTCCCGATTCCAGGAACACCTTCAAACAGAACATGTCCACCAGCTAACAGCGCTGCAAGAAAAAGCTTTAAATTGTTTCTTTGACCAAATATATGCTGTTCATAGTTATTTAACAGCTGTTCGATTGAATGATTCATTTGTACTACACCTCTTTCTGCATTTCTTCGAAACGTTTTGACCATTGTACATAAGCTTTAGGAGTAATTTTAGTAGCAATCCTTACCCTTTGAAAATCATTCCAATAAATTCTCCATTGTTTAAGCTTTTCCTGAGAGAGTCGGTTTCTTAACGTATCTAATAATTTTGCATTCTCTAAATTCGAAGGGATACCCCATTTTTCCTGCATCCTATGACGAAGATATTCCTCTTGGGTTAATAAGGACTCCTTATAAAAACCTCCACGCTCATTCCATGAGGCAATAGCACGAATTCGTTCATCTCCAAATCGAACAATCCATTCTCTAGGTGTTTCGATAGAGCCAAATCTTTTCCCTTTATACCAGAGCCACAATAAGAGAATTACGATTCCCTGTGCTAATAATAGTAAAAACCATTCAGGGTATATCTCCACAATAGGAGGCTGGTTGGTTGATCCATGAATAAATTCATTAAACCATATAACACCATGTTCGTTTTGTTGAATAAAAGGAAGGATCATTTTTACATGATCATGCTCTAAAATAGCACCATTTGTTAACCAGTTGGGAGTCAAAAGGACCATTAACTCACCTTTTCCATATTTTCTAGATAGTGCAATGACGCCCGAATAATCCTCTAATAATACTTGATCCCCCAAATCTGGCAAAAGACGAGTAGCTGTCTCTATTCGCCCTTGGTAACTTCCACTCATCGTATTCATTCCCGTAATGGTCCCTACCTTTATGCTTTCCTCCTCAACATAGAAGGTCGTTTCTAATGGAAAATAGTCCGTTGGATTGTCAGTAATAAGCCAAATACGATTTCCTTCTTCTAGCCATTGAATCCAATCTTCTGTCTCCATAGGATTAAATGGATAAGAAGGCTCAATCATCAACATTAATTGAGGGGTTGAAAGAGAAGGAAGCGATTCCGAAGGCTTTTTCCATATCGAAACCTGATTATTATGTTCTTCAAGAAAGCTATAGAAAGCTTTTGTCCCTGTTGGAGAGGGAGATTCTGTCAGATAAGGAGGAAAAGGTGTTGTCTTCTTTGGAAGAATAATCGTTCCTATTCCTATAAATAGAATAATAGCGAAAAGAAGAGGAATCCAAGAACGTTTTTTTTCTTGTAATGAAGTCATTTTAACTATCATGATGCACTCCTTCTCCTTTCTCCTTATTCATCCAACGCTCAACCTGCTTACGCTGAAACAGATAATCCTCCATACTAATCGTGTGCCTTCCATAAATCGTTTCTTCATATTTAACAGCAAGAAGATAAAAGTCTTCGGCAATTTTAGGGTCACGTTCATTTAATTCATCATAATACTCCCAATTTGTTTTCCAAGGCGTTGCTTTTAACCACTTTTTAACATCAAGATATAGGATAAATGCGATGAAGACGTGACGAAGTGCTAAAGGGAATTCTCCTTCTGCTGCTAATATATCTGCTTCCTTCATATGTGCTGTCTCTGACATAGTAAGATCTTCAGCACTACCAAATGGTTTAGAAATAGAGCGTGTTTCACGAACAAACCTTGTCCAAAGCAGGTAAATAAATAGAATGATAAGCAAAATACCAATACCAACAATCCCATAAGTTAGCCATTCGGATGCTTTTAATGCAAGATCTAAATTAGGAAAAATATCTTTTATCATTTCATAAATCCAATGCTTAAAACGATCAAATAAAAGGGATAAAATATTTTGTTGTTCCTTCTGGTAATAAATCTGATATTCTTCACTAGATAAGATTTCTTCCAGTTTATTTCTCGCATATTCTGGGTTTAAAGGAATCAAGGTATTCTCTTCCCATCTGAATCCGTTTCATCTGGTTCTGTTGGCGGATCGTCTTTTGATTTATCTTCTATACTTTCCTCAATAGGTGGTTTTTCCTTACTCTCATGAAAGGATTCTACCATTTCCTTCAAATCAGTAGCCTCATTGCGTAAGCGCAAATCGAAATAGACTACTGCATAAAAAATAGCTGTAATCATCATGGTTAATATACTGGTTAAATTGCTCAGTAACGTTCCAAGGATACTGTTTCCTAATACCAACTGAATGACCACTGAGAAGATGAATGAAAAGATTATGATTAGGATAGACAGAACAATATACAATCCTACGATACGCCAAAAAAACCCTCTTGTTAGATTCCAGCTTTTTGTTAAACCAGGAGAAACTTTTTCAAAAACAATCGATGGAAAATAAAAGCTCCATCTGGTTAATAAGTAGGCTAATATAAATAATAAACCTCCAAACAAAATGATAGCTAACGGAATATAAAGATAAGGATTAGGTGAACTTGCTGCACTAATAAAACTAATAATACCAATATAAAGAGTAATAAGGATAGCAAAGCCAAAGAATAGCCCATAGATGATCAGATAGTAAACAACACTGCCACCTATAAGAGCCCAATATCTAGAAAAGGCACGTTTAATAATGGAGCCTATCTGAATTGCTTCCTTTTTCCTTATTTGGTCTACAGCTATAATAATCGATGCATATCCTAATGGGTAAGAGAATAATACCAATAATAGTAAGAATACAAAATAAAGGATGATTCCTACTACTCCGACATTTAACAATTCCTCACTATACCCACCTTGTTCAAATCTTTCAATAAATGATTCGATTGAATAGTTATCCATTCGATTAAATACAATGGAAGCTCCACCGAAATATAGAATGGCAGCCTGAAAAAGATACATAGGAGCAAGAAAAATAAACATAATCATAAATAGCTTGGAAAAGCTACTTTTTGTAATTCGAAAGGTTGCATCTAATACTTCTCCAAAGCTAAGTGGTTTTTCCATCATTTGATTCATAATTTTTATCCCTTCTTTCCTAAATAGTAAGATACATTCATTTATTCTCATGATAGTAATTATCTTACACGTTATTAAGTAAAAAACCAATATTTATCTAAATTTTTAATCTAATGAGTCTAGACGTCCCAATTATAAAATATTAGTATAGGTGATAGGAGTATGTTACTATACGCTACAATCATGGTAATATTAGGACAACATGAAAAGGAAATGAGGGATTGGGATGGAAGTGACAAGTATCGTTTATTTTATTACTGTTTCTATGCTATTAACCATTGCTCATGGTCCAGATATTGTGTACGTTATTACGCAAAGTATTGCTCATAATAAGTGGGCAGGAATGTCAACAGCTCTTGGATTATCGACAGGGCTATTAGTACATACAACCGCT
>JAENYW010000268.1 GCA_016841555.1 Tepidibacillus decaturensis | reverse complement strand
ATTAATGCAGCTGTATCCTCACCAATTACTTCTTTTAATGCTTCGACATCTACATTTCCTAACTCATTTGATTTCACCGTTACTGCTTCAAATCCAGCCACTGTAGCAGATGCAGGATTCGTTCCATGAGCAGTATCAGGAACAATTACTTTTGTCCGTTTAATATCTCCACGACTCTCATGGTAAGCACGTATCAGCATCAACCCAGTCCATTCACCATGCGCTCCTGCAGCTGGCTGTAAGGTTACTTTATCCATACCAGTAATTTCTTGAAGATCCTCTTGAAGGTTATACATAAGCTCTAATGCACCTTGCACGGTTTCTTCTGATTGGTAAGGGTGAATAGAAGTAAATCCAGCATATCTAGCGACATCCTCATTCACCTTTGGATTATATTTCATTGTGCATGAGCCTAATGGATAGAATCCAGAATCTACCCCATGGTTTCGATTCGATAATTCTGTATAATGTCGCATTAAATCTAATTCAGATACTTCTGGAAATGCAGGAGGAGTCTCTCTTTGCAGTTCCTTCGGTAGAAGCTGTTCAACATTTTCATTAGGAACATCTAATGCTGGTAAATGATAAGACACCCTACCTGGTTTACTTAATTCAAAGATGAGGGCTTTTGCTTTTCTCATAATAATCCCTCCAAACTAGAAGCAAACTGGTCAATTTCTTCTTTCGTTTTCATTTCTGTAACTGCTATTAGCATAGCCCCTTCTAAAGAAGGATAATCCTTACTTAAATCATACCCACCAATAATACCAGTCTGCAATAATTGCTTATTCACTTCTTCCACGGACTTAGGTAGTTTAATGACAAATTCATTAAAGAAGGGACCTTCAAATAAAGGTTCTACCCCTTTTATCGAGGTTAATACCTTATATGCATAATGGGCTTTTTGTAGATTTTGATGAGCTACATCCTGAATCCCTTGCTTACCCATTGTATTCATATACACCACTGATGCGAGTGCCACTAGAGCTTGGTTTGAACATATATTGGATGTCGCTTTTTCACGTCGAATATGCTGTTCTCTAGCTTGTAGCGTAAGTACAAATCCTCGATTACCTTCATCATCCAAGGTTTGACCTACAATTCTGCCTGGCATCTTCCGCACTAATTTAGAAGTTGCTGCAAAAAAACCTACGTGTGGGCCTCCATAAGAAACAGGAATTCCCATTGGTTGATTATCTCCTACTACAATATCTGCATTGTATTCCCCTGGTGCCTTTAGAATAGGTAGTGCCATTGGATTAGCACTTATAATAAATAAGGATTTATTCTCATGGGTTACCCTTTCTATTACAGAAAGGTCTTCAATCCTGCCGAAGAAATTAGGATATTGAACGAGAACAGCAGCTGTTTGATCATCAATGGCTTTTTCTAATTCTGCTATATCCGTAACGCCATTTTTTATATTAACCTCTACGACCTCTAGCTTTTGTCCCTTGGCATAGGTTTTTAGCACGGTTCTTGCTTCTGGATGAACAGCAAGAGAAACAACAATTTTATTACGACGAGTGGAAGCAGCAGCCATTGAAGCAGCCTCCGCAAATGATGTTGCCCCGTCATACATGGAGGAGTTGGCAGCCTCCATCCCCGTAAGCTCTGCAATTAATGTTTGAAACTCAAAGATACCCTGTAGTTCTCCTTGACTAATCTCAGGTTGATAAGGAGTGTATGCCGTATAAAATTCGGAGCGAGAAATCACATGATCGACAACACTAGGTATATAGTGATGATAAACACCAGCACCAAGAAAGCTATTGTATTCATCCACTCGAATATTTTTCCCTGCCAGTTTGCTCATGTATGTAGTCACTTCTTGTTCAGACATGGCTTGAGGAATATTAAGGTTCCCTTTAAATCGTACAGCACTTGGAATATCTGCAAATAAATCCTCCACTGAATCAACACCAATAGCTGCTAACATTTCCTTCTGATCTTCGTCCGTGTTTGGAATATATCGGAATTTCATAGAGCTATTCCTCCTCTTTAATAAAGACGTCATATTCCTCCGCTGATAATAGGTTATCTAGCTCGGAAGAATCACTAAGCTCTACAATAACCATCCATCCTGCGCCATATGGATCATCATTGATGCTTTCTGGTGCATCTTCTAAGTTAGAATTAGTTTCAACAATTTTCCCAGATACAGGTGAATATACATCTGATACAGCTTTAACAGATTCCACAGAACCAAAGGTTTCATCTACTGTTACTTCATCATCTAGTTCAGGCAGCTCAACAAATACAATGTCACCTAAAGAATGCTGCGCAAAATCCGTGATACCAATCTTTACTTTATTATCGTCTAATACTTCAACCCATTCATGTTCTTTGCTGTACTTCAAATTTTGTTTGATTTCACTCATTTTGAAAACCTCCTTAAATCCTTCGAATTATTTACTTTTTTTGTAAAATGGTGCTTTTACTATTTTTGCTTTTAGTTTCTTATTTCTGATTTCCACTAATACCTCATTATCAAGTGCAGCATATTCCTGCTTAATCAATGCTAAGCCAACATTTTTCTTTAGCGTAGGTGACTGTGTTCCTGTAGTAACTTCTCCAATTAATTCTTCCCCTGCATAAACAGGATAATGAGAACGCGGAATACCACGATCAATCATTTCAATGCCCACTAGCTTTCTTGGTGCTCCATTTTCCTTTTGTGCTGCTAGAACCTCTTTCCCATTGAAATTAGGTTTATCTAATTTAACGAAAAAGCCTAATCCTGCTTCAATAGGAGTAATATCCTTTGATAGTTCCTGTCCATAAAGCGGAAGCTTCGCTTCAAAACGCAACGTATCCCTAGCTCCAAGACCACATGGAAGAACACCTTCGTCTTTTCCCGCTTCTATTATCATATCCCAAAGCTTAGGTGCATCTTCATTGGCTAAATAAATTTCAAAGCCATCTTCTCCTGTATAGCCAGTACGTGAGACCAATCCCTTTAATCCATTAAGATTTACATCCTGTTTAAAATGAAAGAATCCTATCGAGGATAAATCTACCTCTGTAAGCTTTTGTAATACCTTTTCTGCTAAAGGACCTTGAACAGCTAATTGAGAAACATGATCGGAAATATTCGTTAATTGAACATCTCCTTCTAAATTTTGTTTAAACCAATCAACGTCCTTTTCAATATTCGACGCATTAATAACAATGAGATAATGATCTTCTGTATACCTATACACCAATAAATCGTCTACTGTCCCACCATCTAGATAACACATTGGACTATATAGTGCTTTACCATCAACCAATTTTGAAGCATCATTAGTGATTAGCTTTTGAATATAAGCTAAAGCATCTGTTCCCTTTACGTCAACTTCTCCCATATGGGAAACATCAAATAGTCCAGCTCTTTCTCTTACTGCTTGATGCTCTTCTAAAATACTGGAAAATTGAACAGGAAGCTCCCAGCCTCCAAAATCAACTAGCTTTCCCCCATATTTTTCGTAAAGCGGATAGAGAGGTGTACTTTTTAAACCCTCTACCATAAAATCACCTCCTAAATTATTATCCTTCTCTTTTTTTGCATTTCTAAGCCATGAATTTACATAGCCTATTAGTAAAAAATAATGAAGTAAATAAATAAAAAAGACAAAGAAGCAAAGAATAAATAATCCTTGCTTACTCTGTCCTTTTTGCCTGAGAGTTACCCTTAAGTTTCCTTAAAGTTTCCCCTTTGGCGGCTCATCTGAGCTCTCTCCAGAGGTGCGTCCAATAAAGGTACTTTTGCCTGAGAGATTCACCAATACGGTTTGCTCCTTCGGCGCTACAAATGTAGTCTCTCCCTTTACCATCATCCGCTTATATCATGTTTAAAAAAATCTCAAGAATATTATATCAATTAAATCTTTTATAAAACAGTATTTTTCTATTATTTTAAAATAATTTTTTGAATCTATACCTTTAAGA
Source organism: Tepidibacillus decaturensis (assembly GCA_016841555.1). GTDB lineage: Bacteria > Bacillota > Bacilli > Tepidibacillales > Tepidibacillaceae > JAENYW01. The sequence continues at coordinate 133 of JAENYW010000268.1, read as the reverse complement.
GTAGAGTAAAAAGAGGAATGGGATCATCCCCATTCCTCTTTAATACCTAAACTTATTTATTTTGTAACTAATTCCAACTCAACCGGAATAAATGCTTCTACTGTTTTTCCATTAATAACTTCCATCGCAGTTT
>JAENYW010000267.1 GCA_016841555.1 Tepidibacillus decaturensis | reverse complement strand
ATCGTACCTGCTTGGTTCGCTGGAGTAGCTCCAGGCTTTGAAGGAAGCATTAAGTATTCCTTAACCCTTGGTAATATCTTTGGTGGAATCTTCTTAGGAATGGGAGCTGTATTATTAGTTGGTTGTGAAATCCGTTCTTACATGCGTGTTGGACTAGGTTAGCTTAACATATGGATTGGTATCGCTGGATTTGCTGTAGGTTATTTACCATTTACCCTTTTCTATGACCAGCATAAAGCATTCTTTGAAGCAACAAAAATGACAGATGCTTATAAATGGTATCAACTTTTCTTCCCAGAAAATATCGCAATGCAAAAGGTATTCCTTGCTGTATGGTGGGTTGTATTAGCAGCATTCCTATTATATTTGATCCGCAAGGGTGCTCAACAAACTGGTGTATCAACTGCTAATCTTATTCAAAAGAGTACAGAGGATGTACAGCTTATTATTGATAAAGAAGCTAAAAACGGTGTTATTAATGGTGTACCAGCACCAAAGCCTGTTTATGACGAACAAGATGATAAGAATGCTAACATTCAAAGTGCATAAATTCGCTCATTGACTCCCCTTTTCAATAGAGATAAATGAAGGCTACCTATAGGTAGCCTTTGTTTATGAATAAAAGAGAAAAATATTAAATATTACCATGACATCCATTAATTAATTGAATATAATATTTATATTACAGGATTTATGGAGGGGAGTAACATGTTACTATTAGCTTTTATCTTAACTATTGAAAGTGTTGCCTTCTATATGGAAAGGAAAGGTAGTAAAAGAGGTATTAAGCTAATATTTAGTTTATCCCTTGCACTATTAATAGCTATTGTTATCGAGGGAGTTATAAATAGCTTGCTGATGGCTAAAATATTAGAGGGAGTACCTTTGATTATTGTTCAATTCATATTGACCCCGATCGTTTTTGGATTATTTCAAGCTTTATTGTATTCTGAAAAACAATGAGATACATAGAATGAAAATATAATAAAGGTTACATTTTCTTCTAACAGCAAATGTAACCTTCTTTTCATTAGTTCCTATTTCTATTTATCATCTCTTCAACTATATAGGATGCTACATCCCTAGCTACTGTACCTGAACCAAAACCTGCATCATAGCCTAATTCCAATGATAATTCATGATTTATTCTTGGCCCACCACAAATTAATATCATATTCTTTCTCAAGCCTGACCCTTCTATTAACTCTACCAACTCAGTTAAATTGGTCAGATGTATTCCCTTTTGTGTAACCACCTGTGATACTAAGATGGCATCCGCTTCAACTTCAATTGCCTTTGCTAATAAATCTTCATTTTTTACCTGTGCACCTAGATTATACGCATCAATCATCGGATATCGTTCTAATCCATACTCTCCATTATAGCCTTTCATATTCATGATTGCATCTATTCCAACTGTATGAGCATCCGTACCTGTGCAAGCTCCAACCACAACAATTTTTCTTTTTATTTCCTTCTTTATTTTTTCATTAATTTGATAGTAGTCAAGACGAGTTGTTTCTATTTTAGCTACGGTAATTTTTGTATAGTCAATGGAGTGAGCAACTTTACCATATAAAATAAAAAAGGTATAATGTTCCCCTAAATCCTTCATATGATAAATCTGTACCTCATCTAATCCCATTTTTATCGCTAATAATCTCGCCGCTTCCTTCGCTTCCTCTCCATAGGGGACAGGTAATGTAAAGCTAAGCTGAACGGCTCCATCACCAAAGGTGTCGCCATAGGGTTTAATATGAGTAAAATCAATACTACTCATTCCTTTCAACCCCCAATCCCAAATCTCGTTTTAACAGCTCATCAAATGGGTTAAAATAATGCTCATTTTTCAAAAAAACCCCTTCCAATCCTTTTCCTCCGTCAAAGGGACGTTTCATATCTGCAAAAATTCCATGTTCAATGGCAGTAAACAAACCCATCTCTTCTATTTCTTCTAATGTCGTTGTTGCTTTTTCCAGCACTTCATTTGCTCGTTTTTCCACTTTCCCCCCTGATTTAAATGATATTTCTTCACTTAGATGCCTGCTATTGTTCATAATATATTTTGCATTCTCAATGGATAACTGCCGATCCTGCATAAAAGGTGTGTGCATTGCCTCCGTCATCATTCCTAATAGTTGAATACCTTGATTTGTCAACATTCCAACTAAATTAAATAAAGCATCCTGTATATGTCCTTTGAAAATATTTCCTGTCATATACTTTGTAGGTGGCATATATTTCAAAGGTGCTTCGGGAAATATTTGACGTATCATCTGAGCTTGAGCTATTTCTAATAACAAACCATCCTCTAGATCTGGATTGATTTCAAAAGCATGACCCAACCCCATTAAGTTCACAGGAAGCCCTGATTTAAAAGCAAGCTGTTCATTAATAAATTGTGATGCAAGCACTGTATGAGCCGCTTCCACGGCATCAGCAGTCGTTAAATAATTATCTTCTCCCGTGTTAATCATAATCCCCGCATAGCTGATAATCATCCTTGAGAAGGCTTGATCTATTAACGTTCGCTGCATATTAATATCTCGAAAAAGAATGCCATACAGTGCATCATTTAACATCACATCCAACCGTTCTAACGCTCCCATAGCAGCTATTTCAGGCATACATAAGCCTGAACTATAATTACATAGTCGTATGTAGCGTTTAACCTCTTCCCCTACATTATCTAAAGCATTACGCATAATTGTAAAATTTTCTTGAGTAGCATAGGTTCCACCAAATCCCTCTATTGTTGCACCATAGGGAACATAATCCAACAAACTTTGAGCAGTCGTACGTATAACAGCAATTATATCTGCTCCTTGTCTTACTGCAGCCTTTGCTTGAACAATATCTTCATAAATATTTCCAGTAGCAACAATCACATACAGGTAAGGTTTTTTACCTGCTCCAAATTTTTCAAGCATTTGATTCCTTTTTTGTTGTTGCTCCTTTATCTTTAGTAAACCTGCTTCAGCTAGTTGAAACCCTAATTGTTCTGTCTCATCATTTGGAAGACTTCTACATGCCTCCCAATTAATTTTATCTATATTCGCTGCCTCTGCTACTTCTTGAGGAGTCATTCCGTAAGTAATCATAGCTTTGCATACCCAACTTACTGCTCCATCCTGAAGCATATTGTTCTCCTTTAATTGATCAACTAAAACATTCACATAAGGAATTTCTTCATCATTTACCCCATCTATCCCCATTAATCTTAAAGCTGTTCTTTCAATCGTTACCGTACTTCTTGGCATTATAAATGCGTCTACTTGCTCTGCGATTTTTTCTGCTGCATTCCTTGCTTTGTTAATAAGGCTTTGATTAAGTTGAAGCTCCCCCATTTTCCTTCCTCCTAGTTATCATCGGTTTCCAAAAGAATCCCACCATTTTCGACGTTAAAAGTGGTAAGTGAGATGTGAAATATGTCTCGCTTTATTCACTTGTTCTGAATTCGAAGATATTGCTTTGCATGGTATAGTATCTCTTCAGGTATTCCTAGCCTTTCAGCAATAGATATTGCTTCAAATATCATTGATCCTCGTTCAAAAAAATGAACCTGATAATCCTTTACTTCATATAATGGAATAGCTTCTTCTTGAAGCACATTTGGAAAGTGAGTCACGAACACACTACAGCTCCCTTTTCTTTGTCTCAAAAAACGAAGAAGAGCAATCACAAGCGCTTCTCCTTCAATAGGACTAGTTCCCCTTCCAATCTCATCCATCAGATAAAATACTGGTGCAGAATAGGTAAGGTCTTGACGAATACGGACCATTTCAGCTCCAAAGGAGCTTAATCCTAGTCTAATATCCTGATAATCTCCAGAAATCAATGATAAATGGGATACAAAAGAGAAATGAAAGCTTTCCGCAGGAACAAGAAAGCCATATTGGGCTAGCGAAGCTAATAGTCCTAATGTTTTTAGAACAACCGTTTTTCCCCCCATGTTTGCACCATATAACACTGCACTACCTTCCATTAAATCAATAGAAAAAGGCATCATCCCATCCTTATCGTTTACCCATTCCTGATGAAAATAGGGATGAATTCCGTTTTTTATCTTATAT
>JAENYW010000266.1 GCA_016841555.1 Tepidibacillus decaturensis | reverse complement strand
TTCTGGGGGAAATTATTCAGTATCAGTTGGGGCTACCTTTAGGTGATGCAGTTAGAAATGAAATTACTGATCCATTAGAGCTTCATACCCTTACCTATAAGCCACAAAGTAAGGAGAAGGTTGTAGCCACTGAGTTTGGAAACCGGATTGAGTTGAGTATGTGTAATGCATTAGGAATAGAATTTAAGGATTGGAGAACTCAAGAAAAGCCAATCTGTGGTGAAGTGAATGATGGTAATGCTTTTTATTTCTTTCAAGGGATTGCTGGACATGCCGGTTTATTCTCAACAAGTGAGGATTTAATCAAATTAGGGGAACTCTATTTGAGAGGAGGAGAATGGAAGGGAAAACGGTTTATTGATGAAAGGTTAGTAAATAAGTCTATGCAACAGCTAAAGGGAACGCGTGGTCTTGGTTGGGAAGTTTCTGATCTTTTTCCGCAGGGTGTAGGGCATACAGGATTTACAGGAACTTCTCTTTATCTTGTACCCAGTAAGCAATTAGTTACTGTCTTATTAACAAATCGCTTACACATGCCAAATCCAATCAATATTAATCCTTTTCGGAAAGAGATGCATCAAGAAATTCTCAGCAGTATTTAATTACAATTTAAGGGGGATTTTAGAATCTTCCATAAAAGAAAGATAGTTTAGTCCTTAACATGTTATTTTAGCTGTAATAAGGGCTACCTTAACTGCAAATGAATTGGGAGAGATAGACATGAAGAAAGAACAGATGATTACTGAAGGGATTAATCCAAATACGTTACGAATAGATCAGATGGAAGTTAGTGACATTTTAAAAGCAATGAATGATGAAGATAAGAAGGTAGCTTATGCAGTAGAAAAAGTATTACCTGAAATAGAAAAAGCTGTAATAATTATAGAAGAAGCTTTAAAAAATAACGGAAGATTAATCTATATTGGTGCTGGAACAAGTGGGCGTTTAGGCGTGTTAGATGCTGCAGAGTGCCCACCTACCTACAATACACCTCCTGGCCTTGTTCTAGGGATTATTGCAGGAGGGGAACCGGCGTTGCTTAATGCTTTGGAAGGTGTTGAAGATGATGAAGAAGAGGGTATGAACGATTTAAAAAACAATTCTCTTCGAGAAAATGATGTCGTGGTTGGTATAGCTGCGAGTGGACAAACACCTTATGTCATTGGTGGGCTAAAATATGCAAAATCAATCGGAGCGAATACGGTAGGTATTTCCTGTAATCCTCATTCAAAAATGACGGTGCATACAGATGTGATGATTGAAACGGTTGTAGGACCTGAAGTCGTGTCTGGCTCTACCCGTTTAAAAGCAGGAACTGCTCAAAAGATGGTTTTAAATATGCTTAGTACAGCTTCGATGATCCGATTGGGAAAGGTATATAAAAATTTAATGGTAGACTTACAAATCTCCAATGTAAAGCTGAAAAAACGTGCTGTTCGAATTGTAATGCAATCGACTTCTTTAAATGAAGAAGAAGCGATTACACTCCTTCAGCAAACGGATTGGAATATAAAAGAAGTTATAGTTATGGCTAATAGCAATATTGATCGAACCAAAGCGAGAGATAGTTTGACAAAAACGAAAGGTCGTGTTTCTCAAGCGATTGAAATGGCACAAAATGAGGTGAGCTTATGACCACACATTTAGCCGTTGGCTTGATGTCTGGAACTTCATTAGATGGTATTGATGCTGTATTAGTTGAGATAGAAGGAATCGATAAGTCATTAAAGGTGAAAGTAATAGAATCATTTTTTCAACCTTATGCATCTGATCTAAGAACGACTTTGTTAGAGCTTTGTGATCCTAAAACGGCAGCGTTAGATACCATTTGTTCTATGAATATGTACTTGGGAAAGCTTGCTGGAAAGACAGTAAATAATTTATTAAAAAAAGCGGGAATTAGTAAAGAAAAAGTAGCTTTTATTAGTTCACACGGTCAAACCATTTATCATATTCCAGAAGTATTTACGAAGCATCCTTGGGAAGTTCCTTCTACTTTGCAAATAGGGGATATATCTGCTATTGCAGAAGAGACGCATATTGCAACAGTTGGTGATTTTCGCCCAGCAGATATGGCAGCGAATGGACAAGGGGCTCCATTAGTTTCCTTTGTTGATTATATTTTATTTCATGATGATAATAAACATCGAGCGATACAAAATATTGGTGGGATCGGAAATGTAACCTATATATCTTCAGATTTGGATAAGGGACAAACACTTTCCTTTGATACAGGTCCAGGAAACATGGTGATTGATGCTATCGTACAACAAGTAACAAATGGGAAGCAGAAATATGATAAAGATGGAGAACTAGCTTCTAGAGGAAAAATAATAGAGGATTTACTTATTGAATTAATGAATCATCCCTATTTTAAAATAAAACCTCCAAAAACTACAGGCAGGGAAATGTTTGGTTTAGCTTTTGCTAAGGAACTCATGAAAAAAGCGCAAGAACAGGAAATAAACGAAGAAGATCTGATAGCAACAGTAACTGCTTGGACAGCAAAATCAATCGCAGACAGCTATCAGTCCTATTTAATCAAAGAAGGAAATAAGATTGATGAAGTTATTATCGGAGGAGGAGGAAGCTATAATTCTACCCTGCTATCCTTCTTAAAAGAGTATCTTCCTAATCAAAAAATAGTTACCCATGAAGATTATGGAATTAGTAGTGATTTGAAAGAAGCAATTGCTTTTGCTGTATTAGGATATTATACAATAGTTGGTCAATTTAATCAGCTTCCATCTGCAACGGGTGCTGACCATCCTGTGATTATGGGGAAAGTTGCGTATACACAACCAGAAGCTTATGAACGATTAAAGCAGATGATAGCTTTACCATCATAAAAGATATAAGGTCTTTGGTAAGGGTGAGTAAAAATGAGGATTGTTGATATAAAAACAAGTAGAATAAGTGTTCCTTTAAAGAAACCATTTAAAACAGCTCTAAGAACAGTTACTATAGCTGAATCGATTATCGTTAAGGTAATGAGCGATAATGGGAAGGTTGGCTGGGGGGAGGCTCCTCCAACCCTTGTTATTACAGGTGAGAGCTTAGACAGTATTGAAACGGCTATTCACCAACCGATTAAAGCCGCATTAATAGGAAAAGATCTAAGCGCCTATGAAGATGTGTTCCAAACCTTACACAAGGTGTTAGTTAGAAATACAAGTGCAAAAGCAGCGATAGATATGGCACTATACGACCTCATATCTCAAGAAGCAGGTATGCCACTTTATCAATTTCTAGGGGGATATCGAAATGAATTAGAGACGGATTTTACAGTAAGTGTAAATTCCCCCAAGGAGATGGGCGAGGATGCTGTAGAATATGTGAAGAATGGTTTTACGGTATTAAAGATAAAAGTTGGGAAAGATGATATCAAGAAGGATATTCAACGTATTCAAGAAATTCGTAATCGCATTGGAAATGAGATAAAAATCCGTTTAGATGCTAATCAAGGCTGGGAAGTGAAAGAAGCCATACACTCCATATTAAAAATGGAGGATATGGGATTAAATATTGAATTGATTGAGCAGCCAGTCAAAGCTGATGATATTGACGGATTAAAGAAGGTAACTGATGCCGTAGAAACACCAATTATGGCTGATGAAAGTGTATTTTCGCCCGAACAAGCATTTTTAGTAGCAAAAAATAAAAGTGCAGATTTAATCAATATTAAATTGATGAAGGCGGGAGGCATCTATAAAGCTGAATGGATTAATCGTATTGCAGAAACAAGTGGTATTCAATGTATGGTTGGAAGCATGATTGAGTCACGGCTTGCTATTACTGCAGCTGCTCATTTTGCAGCAAGCAAAAAAAATATTACTCGGTATGATTTTGACGCTCCATTAATGCTGGATAGTGACTTGATTCAAGGCGGCGTGATGTATCACGGAAATAAAATAACGTTTCCAGCTTCGTCTGGGCTAGGTATCCAATCTGTAACAAACAAATTTGGTGATAGGAATGAATAAACTAGGACATGCTTTGATTGTAGACGTTGCTGTTGCTACCGTATGGACATCTCCTGAATCACCAAGGGTTATCGATCAACCAGCAATGGAGAATCCAGTAGATATAAGAAAGTGGTTATCTTCTTTAACCCATGAACAGCGTTTAGCATTGAGTAAAGATAATCGAATACAAACGC
>JAENYW010000265.1 GCA_016841555.1 Tepidibacillus decaturensis | reverse complement strand
AAGCTGGTGGAATCAATATTGTCAATGGAGAAGGATGGATTCAATATCCTGAAGAGAAAGTAATTGAAGCAAATCCACAGGTTATTCTTACAACCTATCATATAAATGTAAAAGAACCATCTAAACAAATTCTTTCTCGTGAAGGCTGGCAGGATATTGAAGCAGTGAAAAATCAACGAGTGGTAGATCTTGATAGTAACCTTGTCACTCGTCCAGGTTCACGTATCGTGAGTGCCTTGGAGCAAATTGCAAAAGCATTATATCCAAATATATTTAAGTAGGTTATCGCTATGTACAAACAACGTGTGTTATTATGGACAGCAGGACTAATCCTTCTGCTGTTTCTATCGGTGATTATGAGTCTTATGATAGGTTCTGTTCATCTTCCTGTTGACACGACATTAAGCATCTTAATTAATCATTTACCATTTGTAGAGATGGAACCATATTGGTCGGTTGGACAGGAAACAATTATTTGGGATTTACGCTTGCCTCGAATTATCTTATCCATTATTGTGGGTGCGATGCTATCTGTTTCTGGGGTGGCATTTCAAGGAGTTTTAAGGAACCCACTAGCAGACCCTTATATTTTAGGCGTATCGTCGGGTGCAGCATTAGGCGCAGCAGCAACGATTCTATTTTTACAGCAAACTTTATGGGCGAGTCATTTTACGATACCGTTGATTGCCTTTATTGGAGCTGTTTTATCCTTAGGATTTGTTATGCTATTGTCTAATGTTAAAAACCAACGGGGAAATGAAACAATTATTTTAGCAGGAGTTATTACTCAAGCATTTTCAGGTGCTATGTTAACCTTTTTAATTGCTATTTCGGGAGAACAAATGCATCAAATTATTTTTTGGATGATGGGTAGTCTTGCTAATAAGGATTGGATTGATATTCTGATCCTTATTCCCTATTACTTAATAGGAACTATCTATCTATACATCCATTATCAAGAATTGAACTTACTTGCATTAGGAGAACGATCTGCGATTCATTTAGGAATGAATGTAGAGCGGAAAAAGATTTTTATTCTAATGGTGGGGACAATACTCGCTGCATCAGCTGTTTCCATTGTTGGTATTATTGGCTTTGTTGGGCTTATTATTCCACATATGATACGATTGATAACTGGCCCAGATCATCGCAAACTTCTTCTTATTTCAACATTGGTTGGTTCTATTTTTTTACTATGGACAGATACATTGGCAAGGACAATTGTACCTTCACAGGAGCTGCCAATTGGTGTTATTACTGCCTTTATTGGTGCACCATTTTTTGCATATTTACTTAGAAAAGGATTAAGGAGGGGAATCGGTTGAGTTTATTAGAAGTGAAGCACCTATCCTTTGCCTATGATAAGAAGCCTATTTTATCCGATATCTCCTTTCAAATAAGTCAAGGGGAAAGCTTTGGGATTATTGGTCCTAATGGAAGTGGTAAAACAACCTTAATAGGAGCAATGAGCGGTTTTCTCACTCATGTGGAAGGGGAAGTTCTTCTTCAAGGTAAAGCCATAGCAAAATATCGAAAAAAAGAGCTTGCAAGATTGATTGCTGTGGTTGAGCAGGTAGGAACACCATCTATTTCCTTTACGGTAGAAGAAGTAGTTGCAATGGGACGTTATCCGTGGTTAAAGTCATTTGAACAGACATCTGAGAAAGATATTAAGCTTATTCACGAAGCATTAACTACATTAGATATATGGGAGAAACGGTATCAGCCTGTTAATACCTTATCTGGTGGAGAAAGACAGCTTGTTTCCTTGGCTCGAGCAATGGTTCAAGAGCCAAAGGTGCTTATTCTTGATGAACCAACCACCTATTTAGATATTGGGCATCAGATTATGGTCATGCAGCATGTACGTAAATGGCAGAGAGATAAGGGACTAACTGTTATCATGGTATTACATGATTTAAATTTAGCTGCCCAAAATTGTGATAGACTTTTACTATTGAATCATGGTAAAATCCAAACGCTAGGAACGGTAGCCGAAGTAATAGATGAAAAAATTTTAGAGGATGTCTATCAAACAAAACCAATTATGATTGAACATCCTGTAAAGAAGGTACCACAAATTTTATTATTAAGCTTGTGAAAAATAGTAACTAAATGCTGAAGTAAAGGATTGAAAGGAAAGATGATGGACTTTTCAAATGTACTAAATAAAATTAAACAAAGGGAGCTTTGGAACATGATTGTAGTAGATGGACCCGTTGGAGTAGGAAAAACGGTATTAATGAATATTTTACAAGAAAAAAAAGGATATATACCCTTTGAAGAACCAGTTGTTCATAATCCGTTGCTAGAAAAATTCTATCATGATAGAAAAAGATACAGCTTTCCACTTCAGGTTTTTTTCTTAAACCAACGCTTTAAATATATTAAAGAGGCAGCACAAATTGATAATGCAGTAATGGATAGAAGTATTTATGGTGACGTGATATTTGCCAAGCTATTACACCAAAATGGTGAGATGAGTGATGAAGAGTATCAATTATATGTGGACCTTTTTGATAATATGCTAGAGCATGTCCATCCGCCAAGATTAATGATCTATTTAGAAGCATCTGTAGATGAAGTGACTCGACGCATCAAAAAAAGAGGAAGAGATTACGAGCAGATTGTGGAAAGAGCTTATTGGGAAAGATTAAATCTAGCCTATCGCGAATATTTCGCTCAATATTCTATTTCGCCGCTGATAAAAATAAATGTAGACCAAATGGATTATGAAAATAACCCAGAGGATCAAGCAACTATTCTACAGCAAATTGACGAAGCCTTATTGGCTAAAACGAGATAGCTGATGGATTTCATAAAAAAAAAATTAAATAAATAGTATGTAATTTAAGCTTAGGGACAATGTTTCTCTAAGCTTTTTCTATGTCAAAAATAATAAAATTTTTACTATCATTGTCAAATCTAATGACAATATAAGGATATTATAATAAAATATTTTCATAATAAGTTTCTAACGAATGGTCTATTTCAACAAGTATCTCACTTCTCAAAGCCCATTCTCACTTCTAGTATGAGGGAGTTTTGTGAAAACTGAAGATCGATACTAATTAAAGGAAGATATAGGAGGTAGTTACGTGATAGTTGTTGATAATATTGGAAAAGAATTTCAGCTTAATAAAAAAGAGACGAACAAAGTGTTAAAGGGTATATCCTTTCAAGTTAAAAAAGGGGAAGTATTTGGTTTATTAGGGCCTAATGGAGCTGGGAAAAGTACTTTTTTAAGAATATTATCAACGATGATGAAGCCGACAAATGGTACTTTTTCTATTCATGGTCACGACGGACTATTATATCCAGAAAAAATTAAAGAAACGATTGGATATCTATCAACAGAAACAGGATTATATGACAAGCTTACTCCAAGAGAATTTTTATCTTTTTTTGGCCAAACGGCAGGACTTGATAAGAATTTGCTAAACGCTAAAGTTGATAACATATTAGATGAATTTGGACTTTTGGATAAGGCAGATATGCAAATGGGGAATTTTTCAACAGGGATGAAGCAAAAGGTTTCCATTGCTAGGTCATTATTACATGATCCAGAAGTGATTATTTTCGATGAACCGACGAATGGTCTTGATATCATTAATCGGCATGTTGTAAAAAAAATTCTTATCGATATGAAAAAACAGGGAAAAACGATTATTCTAAGCACTCACTTAATGAATGAGGTGGAGGATTTATGTGACACGGTTGGAATCATTCACCAGGGGAAGCTAATCGCTTATGGAGAAAAAGAAGCTTTAAAAATGAGCTATCAAGTGAATGAGATTGAAGAGCTATTCTTTCGATTGGTAGGTGATACATATGAACTTATCTAATATAGTAGCAGTTTTAATGAAGGAAGTTAGAATTATTGTCAGGGACAAAAAAACTTTACTCGTTTTAATCATCTTACCTCTTTTATTTTACCCATTATTATTGGGAGGATTAGAGTCGATTCGCAGTGATACGGAAGAAAAAATGAACGAAAAAGCGATATACATTTTGGTTAGCAATCAATCAGATCTAGATATGAAAGGTCTATTTGATAAAGATAATAATATAAATATCATTGAGGAAACCACTGATAACATAGGAGATCAAGAGATACATGGAGTATTACGATTAAATAAAACAGAACAGAAGACCTATGATC
>JAENYW010000264.1 GCA_016841555.1 Tepidibacillus decaturensis | reverse complement strand
TAAGTTCATTTTGATTGTCTTAGATTCAAATAAGAGTAAAGGATGAAGAAAATTGGGCAAAAAAGTAAAAATATTTTTAACCAGCATGCTTGGGATATTGTTGGTGTTGATTTTGATAGCATTGATATTTTTGATGAGCATACGAGGGGAATTTGCAAGATATCTGGATGAAAAATACTCTGAGATCTCATTCACGGTAGGATTTACGAGAGTTGATTTTATATACGGTGAGTTTTATGCTAAAGCAACCTGCTTAGATGACTATACTAATTTTCCAATTACAAAGAGTTTTAAGACAAAGGAAATTCATGAAGATTATGTACAATACAAAAGTAAAGACCAATACAATTCTAGAATTAAAGAAATATTTTATGGGAGTTGGATTGAAAACAAAATAAAAAGTGTTACAGGTGGCGGGAAAATACCTTTTGAAAATGGCGGAACATATACTCAAATCAATATACATTTGACAGATGAAGAAGAACATATTTCAGATATCGAAAAGGTTTTGCATTTACTAAAAGAGAACAATATTTCTGCAGAAAGAATAATATTGTCATATGAAAAAGACAAGCATGTTTATGAAATAAGATTATCATCAGATAACTATTCATTGACTGAGAAAGAAATTGAAGCAAAAGTTGAAAGAATAAAATAGTTACCTTATTTAAATTATCTGAGGCTGTTTTAATATAAAGATGTGATAAATTATTTATATTTTTTGTTGTAGTATATGGCGGGTGTTTGCTCAGGGGCTCGCCGTCCGTGGCGAGCGCGCCACATCCCTTCGCTAACGAGGCGGCATTTCCGAGCTTAAGATAGGAGTTATCTAAAGCTCAGAGACGTCGGCAACACGGTAACGTTAGAAAAAAATTAACGCTAAAATAACTTAAAACCAAAACTTAGCAGTTATATTTGATTTCTTATTCAAATGAACTGTTTAATATATGATTCGTTTTTAGAAGGGGGATGCTTATGAAAAAAATATCAATTCTATTTATTGTAATCGGAATTATAATGGTAGGTTGCTCTTCAAAAAATGTGGATAAATATAGTATTATTAAAAAACCTCCTGATCTAACAATTAGTTCTAACAGTAATAAAATTAATGCAGTATTAGGAACATATAGTTGGCATTATAACAACGATGATGGTACTTTTACTGGCATTGAGGCAGATTCTAATTCACCATCGGTTTTGGTAGAAAATAAAACTCCTTTAAATGTTGAACTAGGTTCAGATATTAATTTGCATTTTGCTAAAACTCCTCAAAAGTTTGAAGTGAATATATGGGGTGATGGTCAAAAGATAAAAGAAATAACAGTTGAAGGTACTAGTTTTAAAGTAAAAAAGGTAGGTAGAACAATTTATGAAATTTATGCAACTTGGGAACAAGGAACGGCTCATTATGCTGTTATGGTAAATGTTGAATAACTGAGTATCTAATTATACATATGGATAAATATATCTAATTAAGTAATTTATTAAGTAATTCAAAGAAGGCGTTGACATCCCATAACACTTTGGATTGGTTGCGCAGTTGTCAAGAAAGAACTTCATGATGCTAACCGTGAAGTGAAATAAACAACCTAGCAATATTAAGTATTCTTTAGATTGTGTAGAAAGAAGATTAGTAAGATGGGCAATGTGTAAATTTAAAAGGTTTCGTGGACATAGAAGGATGGCTGAAAATAAATAGAAGGCAATTTGGATGTGTAGGGGTGAGAATATGGAATCTAAGCTAATAATAATACGGGGAAACTCTGGGAGTGGGAAAACAACGACTGCGAAAAGTCTTCAAAATCATTTGGGGCATGGAACGCTCTTGGTTTCTCAGGATGTCGTTCGCCGTGATATGTTGAAGGTTCACGATAGAAAAGGTAACCTTTCAATTGATTTGATTTACCAAATCGCAGAATATGGTAAAGATAAATGTGAATTTGTTATAGTGGAAGGTATCTTGAATAAAGGTCGTTATGGTGAAATGCTAAATAACTTAATCCGGTTTTATAACCAAAGGACATATACTTATTATTTTGATTTATCTTTTGAGGAAACAGTCATACGTCACAATACTAGTTCGAAAAAGACGGAATTTGGAAAAGATTCTTTACGCGCCTGGTGGAATCCAAACGATTATCTTGGTGTTGATGGAGAAACAATATTGACTAATGATATGTCACAGAATGATATATTGCAACTCATTATAAATCAACTGCAAAAGTAATTATCGGAGTCTGGTTCCATTTCTGAGTGATCTTAACTTTTTCTAATTCAGCAATAATGGCAACATTAGAATTGATAGTCATGTCTATTTAAGAGATGGGATATTTGTTAATTTTGGCAATTTATTTTTTGATATTGTTTTACTAATGGTAGAACTCAGCTTAGCTATCTATTATGCTGTTGTGTTAGTAAAGAGTAGAAAAATGATGATAGAGAAAGCTTAGACACCAACCGGACATGTAAGGCTGAAGTAATTGGTGCAAACCTCCTGAAAATAACCCCAAGAAAGCTATTTAAAAATAATAGCAGATTAGGTATCGGAAAGTAATAGAATTCTCATCCATAGAAACCAAACGCTTATTATAAATCGCCGTCTTATGGGTATAACGACTTAAATATTGCACCATATAATAGGGAGACTTAAAAGGCTTCTTACAGTAAACCACCCAATCCTTCACATAGAGTAAATCAAGTAAACGTTGAAAAGAGTCAAGCTTTACAGTCTACGTCTGTAAGCTTAAGGGGTTTAGAAGAAATTGATGAAAGGAATTTTTGAATGAAATCGTACGCCATCATTACAGATATCCATGGGAATAGTTCTGCACTGAAAGCAGTACTCAATGATATAAATATGAGAAAGATCAATCATATTTATTGCCTTGGTGATATAGTAGGAATAGGTCCTGACAGCAGTCAAGTCATTCAATTGCTATTAAAACAAAATAATATATCTTTTGTTCAAGGAAATCATGATTTAGCGGTAGTTGCAGCATATTATGATCAAGAACCGCCAAAGGGTCACCATAATGAGAGACAACATCATAAGTGGTTAGCAGATCGTTTAGATGAAAGTGAGATAATATTTTTGAAAGAGAAGCCAAAGCGCTTATTGATTCAAGAGACAAATGGCATACGTTTATTATTTCTCCATTATCATTTAGACGAAAACGAACAATTTTTGCCAATTGATGATGAACCTAGTCTAGAGAAGTTAAATCAAATATATGATGATATGAATAACCAAGTGGTGTGTTTTGGACATCATCATATTGTTCATCAATTTAGAGATCATTCATGCGTTTATTTTAATCCTGGCTCATTGGGTTGTAATCACAAATCAATCGCAAGATATGGAATTATTCATATTGATGAAACCACAATTACCGATGAATTAATTGAGGTTCCATACAATAATCGTAAATTTCTTCAATCATACAATGAATTGGAAGTACCGGATAGAGAATTTATACTGAAAGTGTTTTATGGGGTTTAAGGTATTAAATATAACCTGCAAGAAGGAGTCAATTCCACCTAACATTGTATTCACGTATCGTTGCCAGAGGCTCCTCACTCTGTCTAGGTATTTAGTGGGAGTTGAGTGAGCAGACATCCCGTTCGCTATCTGAAACGGCGAAGCCCGAGCCTAATATAAGAGCTTTGTAAGGACCCGAACTTTCAAGGGTGTCGTGAATACGAAAATTTAACTGTAATCTGTGCTTGAAATAATAATTACTGGAATAGGAGATATCTACAATGTTAATAGAGCTTACACATATCATCGTAGAAAAAGCTATGGCACAGCATGTAGATGGATTATAGGGAGGAATATAATGAATCATAGAATAAGAGCAGCGGCTATAATTATAAAAGATGAATCAATATTATTAGTTAAACATGTACATCCAGAAACAAAATATAAATGGTGGGTACCGCCTGGTGGAAAAGTTGAAGAAAAGGATAATAGTATTTTTGAGGCAGTTAAAAGAGAAGTTTGGGAAGAAACAGGTTTAAATGTAAAAGTTAACGAAGAGATCAAATATATTAGAGAGTTTATTGATGAAGAAAATAATACATTAAATTTAGAAATATTTGTTGAAGCTGTAGTATTAGATGGTAATTTATCGATTAATAATATTTATGGTAATGGAAGAGATGAAGATTTTATTAAGGATGTTAAGTGGATTTCAAAAGAAAAATTAAAAGACTTAGAAATATTTCCAGAAATAATA
>JAENYW010000263.1 GCA_016841555.1 Tepidibacillus decaturensis | reverse complement strand
AACAAAAGGGACGGTTCTTTTTGTTTGCAAACAAAAAGAACCGTCCCTTTTGTTTGCTTATGTTTTTAAAATATATTTTTCCACTTTTCACTAATTTCTTCTGCTTCTCCAATCATTCGATGAAATAATGCTTGCACTGTTGGAATATCTTTAATTAGTCCCATCACTTGTCCTGCCCATACATAGCCTGTCTCCATCTCTCCTTGACGTGCTGCCAATTGATTTTTTTCTCCGCTGATATAAGGTTGTAGCACTTCATAATCTACACCCATCCGTTCTAATTCTATGATTTTTTTCGTTGCTTCATTTACCATCGCCCTTGCAGGTGCTCCAATAGAATGCTTAATCACAACCGTATCCATTTCATCCTTTTCAATCAGTGCCTTCTGATAATTCTCATGGGCAAGAACACATTCCTGTGTCGCTACAAAACGGGTACCCATTTCTATCCCCTCTGCCCCTAAAGCAAATGCTGCCATTAAGCCTCTTCCATCACCAATTCCACCGCTTGCTATCACAGGGATATTTACCGCGTTAACAACCTGAGGAACAAGCACGAAGGTACCTAAGTCATTTCTACCAATATGTCCACCACCTTCTTGACCAACAACCATTACTGCGTCAATTCCTAACTCTTCTGCCTTCATCGCTTGCTTTACAGTGGAGACCAATGAGATTTTCTTGATACCTAATCCTTCAATTCTTTCCAGTAAAGGCTTTGGATTCCCTCCTGTAATCGTAACTGCTTCTACTTTTTCATCAATGGCGATGTCTAAATATTCCTTCCACTTATCACCATATAAGCTAATTGCAAAATTAACAGCAAACGGCTTAAAAGTAAGCGTTTTCAACTTTCTGATCTCATTTCTAAAATCCTCAGAAGTAGGTAATGTAACAGCAGTTATTTGGCCAAGACCTCCTGCATTGGAAACAGCAGCAGCTAATGTTGCATCAGCTAAGTAAGCTAATCCTCCTTGAATAATTGGATATTCGATATGAAGTAGCTCTGTAATTCTTGTTTTCATTCTTTCCTCCCCTAACTAAAAGTGATATCATACGCATTGTTGAACATTCATGAATAAGAAAAATCATTCGAGTTATGTTAATAATACCTAATTTTAGTAATGATTCATTTTAAGTATACCATGTTTCATTTAAAAAAAAGCTTGAAAGTTTCCTCAAACATGTTATACTCTATTTTGTTTATCATAAATAGATAGGGGTGACGAACCAATGAATCGTCAAGCGAAAACACCTTTATTTTCTGCTCTTGTCAAGCATGCGAAGAATAATCCTATCCAATTCCATATCCCTGGACATAAAAAGGGAGAAGGGATGGATCCCGAATTCAAGCATTTTATTGGCCAAAATGCGTTATCTATTGACTTAATAAATATTGAACCTTTAGATGATCTTCACCATCCTCACGGTATTATACAAGAAGCGCAAGAATTAGCAGCCGAAGCATTTGGAGCTGACTATACCTTCTTTTCTGTACAAGGGACAAGCGGTGCTATCATGACCATGGTGATGTCTGTATGCAACCATGGAGATAAAATAATTATTCCTAGAAATGTCCATAAATCCATTTTATCCGCAATCATTTTTGCAGGTGCAACACCAATCTTTATTCATCCTGAAATGGATCAACGAATTGGTATTGCCCATGGAATTACAACACGTTCCGTTAAAAAAGCATTAGAAGCACATCCTGACGCTAAAGCTGTACTAGTCATTAATCCAACCTATTATGGTGTTGCAGCCAACCTAAAGGAAATCGTAGATACCGTGCATGCATACTATATCCCTGTTCTCGTTGACGAAGCACATGGTGTTCATATTCATTTTCATGATAAGCTTCCCCTATCTGCCATGCAGGCAGGTGCGGATATGGCAGCTACCAGTATGCATAAATTAGGAGGCTCTTTAACACAAAGCTCTATTCTCAATGTTCGTAAAGGGCTGGTCAACTCCCATCGAGTACAAACGGTAATCAGTATGCTGACCACAACCTCTACCTCCTATATCTTACTAGCATCTTTAGATACAGCACGAAGAAATTTAGCTATAAATGGTAAGGAACAATTAGATCACACAATTACGCTAGCGAATTATTTACGCAAAAGTATTAATGAAATAGATGGTTTAACCTGTCCGGGGGAAGAAATCCTTGGAACAGAAGCAACTTATGACTTCGATCCAACCAAGATTCTTGTAAGTGTAAAAGAGCTTGGAATAACAGGTCATGAAGTGGAGACGTGGTTAAGAAAACATTACAATATAGAAGTTGAATTGAGTGATTTATATAATATTCTATGTTTAATTACCCTTGGAGATAGCTATGAAAATGCAGATAAACTTATATTAGCCCTAAAGGAGCTCTCTCTGAAACACATCAATAATGGTAAAATAAATAACGTAGAGGTTTATTTGCCAAGTATTCCCGATCTAGCAGTATCCCCTAGGGACGCGTTTTATGCGGAAACAGATATCGTTGCCATTGATCAGTCTATTGGACATGTTATTGCTGAATTTGTAATGGTTTATCCACCTGGCATCCCTATTTTACTGCCCGGGGAAATTATCACAAAAGAAAACATTGATTACATCAAGCATAATATGAATGTAGGCTTACCTGTTCAAGGTCCAGAAGATGAAACCATACAAACACTTAAAATAGTTAAAGAAAGAAAAGCAATATTCTAAAAAAAAAACTAATTAGCTTATGAAGCTAATTAGTTTTTTTAATAATCCATTCAGAAATCATTTGAAGATATATTTCTTTTTCTGGCTCATTAATAATCTCATGATATAGATTTGGTATGTGATGATACTCTACTTGATCTGAATTTAGCTTTTCCACAAATTCTCTTGCTGCTTGAGGCTTAACCAATTGATCGGCCCCTGCCTGTAAAAACAGCATCGGAAGCTTTAACGTATTAATGCGATCCACCTTTTCCCATACTTCATCAATTGCCTTTTGAAATTCATAAAACCAGCTTATACTTACCTTTTCATAGTTTAATGGATCCTTATCATATTGATTAACAATTTCTGGACTCCGGCTTACTTGATGAGGCATAATACCGCTTTTCAAACGAAAAGTAGGCCAAATCTTCTTTAATAGTCCAGCAGTTATTAACTGCCATTTAGGAATATCCACTCCAATACTTATTCCTGGTGATGTGATAATTGCACCCTTTAAGGTACCCTTATCCTTTATTTCCTCTAAATACCTTAAGACAATTAATCCTCCCATACTATGTCCAAATAAGAAGATAGGGAGATTAGCATATCGAGCTTTTATGTCAGTTAACCATTCGTCTACCTTTTCTAAATAATCATTAAAATCATCAATATGTCCTCTTTTTTCCTTCGACCTACCTAACCCAGGCAAGTCACCTCCTACCATTGAGATCTTGTAGTTATTCAACCATTCTGCCAAATGCTTATAGCGACCTATATGTTCTCCCGAACCATGAATGACTAGAACAATCGCCTTTGCGTCTTGTACCGTAAAATTTTGAATCGTTTCCATTATTTTTTCCTCCAACAAAGCTACTTTTCATTTTTGGATGCACTATTTAGCATATGCTGAACATCCTTTATAAAATGGATATCCTCATCATCAATAAATTTATTTGTTTTTATAATCATTTCTCCTAATAGGTGATGCTTTTGATAAAAGGGAATATAAATCACTTGCCCTTTTGGCTCAATATCGTAAGTTATTTCACTGCGTGCAGCTGTAATACTTAACATCTCTTCACCAAACGGGACAGTATCTCTAAACTGTTCTTCATCATCACTTTCATGCATGAAATATCGAAAAGCAATATCATTAGTCATATAAATACAGACGGTTTTAAAGTGAGGAATTTTCTTTTTTAATAAATATATCGTGTCAGTATATATCTGTTCTCTGTCTTCCACATTATTTAATACAAGGCCTAGCTCACACTTCGTTTCTTCAAGCAGATTAGCCTTATTCATAAATATTCCTCCATCGTTTTTTTTCCATCTTTTATCTTCGGTTTCCACACAACTCCATCTGAATTAGTCTCGCTTTATCGCTTTATTTTCTTTATTTTATCATATTCTATTTTTACTAACAATTTTAAATGGATATTCTTAAAAGTTAACGTTCATACTATAAAAAGATAGGAGGTATTATTATCATGGATAAAAATAATAAAAACCAAAAAAATGAATCCCCTGAAAATTTTGCTGGAGACGAACAAACAGACCAATT
>JAENYW010000262.1 GCA_016841555.1 Tepidibacillus decaturensis | reverse complement strand
CTTTTAAGAATCCAGTGGAGTACATTAGGTATTTCCTTTTGGGCGCTTCAGTTCTATCTTGCTCTTTTTCCAAGTGTTCTCGCTAATTGGTTTTATTATATTGGAGTACAGCGTTTAGGACCTGCGAAAGCAGCCTCTTTTATGTATATCGTTCCCGTTTCAGGATTAATATTATCTGCCATTCTGTTAGGGGATGTATTAACTTTCATTCAGTTTATTGGTGCAACGATCATGATGGTTGGGTTGTGGATAATAAATAAAAGGGTAACAATAAAAAAATAAATTTGATAGGTGATTATTTTTTTAATAGCTGATTCTACAAGAATCAGCTATTTTTGTATCTAATAGCCTTAACAATTGATTAATATGTAATTTACATTCATTTATTATACTTAAGAAAAAAGAGAAAAACTTTTTTTAAAATAATGGGGTGATTATCATATCAGATGTAATGAAAATCGTTGAGAGGCTTGTATCTGAAATTAACACTGGAATCTATAAACCTAATGATAAATTACCTTCTGAAAACACTCTTGCAGATGTGTATCGATTGCCTAGAATTACAGTTCGCAAGGCTTATGAGAGACTTCAAGATTTAGGATATGTCTATTCAAAACAAGGAAAAGGAAGCTATGTAAAAGGTAAGCGTAAGCAGATACCTCTTATTTTGTCAGGTGAAGCAAGCTTTAGCGAAAAAATGATAGAAAAAGGGTATGATTTTCAATCGAAAAATATTTTTTGTGAAAGGATAGATTACGATAATAAGATATTTGAATTTCTGAATATGAAGAATAATGATGTGGTATGTAAAATTGGTAGATTACGATTTGTAGATCAAAAGCCTATTGCGCTTCACATTTCTTATGTTGCACTAATTGTATTTAATGAGATTGATAAAGATGGAAGTCAGATTTCATCTATGTTCGATTATTACAAAAGAAAAGGATATACAGATTTTATGACGACTTCTAGCGTCTTAAGTATTTCTTTTCCAACAGAATCTGAAAGGAAAATCCTTGATACGACCTGCTTAGTACCACTTCTTGTATTAGAAACAGGTACGAAGGACAAAAAGACAGGTACCGTATTGGAATACACAAAGATTTTATACAGAAGTGATAGCTTTTCTTATGTTTTACCTTAAATTTTTCATCTTCATAAACTTTACAATAGTATAAATTACTTTACGTAGTTTTAACAGTCACCAACTTGGCAACAAGATAACATGAGGCATGTAAGCAAATGATCGATTAGATATTGATACGAACATGCTGCTAGAAGGACGATAAAGGAGGACAAGTTGGTGTACATTATTACAAATGGTAACATTATAACGGAAGAAGCTATTTTAACAGGATTTGACATATTAGTCAACAACACTATCATTAAAAAAATTGTTCCAGCTGGAGAGGTTGAAGCTGATGAAGGAATTGAAATAATAGATGCTAATGGAGGATATGTTACTCCTGGTTTTATCGATATCCATTCCGATTATATTGAACATATGGCAGCTCCTCGCCCTACAACTTTAATGAATTTTGAATTAAGTCTTAGAGAAACAGAAAAAGAACTCCTTTCTCATGGAATTACGACGATGTTTCATTCCCTTTCCTTATATAAAGCATGGGATTTTACCCACAAACCCATTCGCGATCCCGAAAATGTAAGAAAATTCATTGATTTGATTGACAAAACGCACACTGTTAAGCACTTAATACGTCATCGTTTTCACGCTAGATTTGAAATAGATAATTTAGAAGAAGTTAACAACTTAATTACTTATATAGAAGAAAAAAAGGTTCATTTAGTTTCTTTCATGGATCATACGCCAGGACAGGGACAGTTTAGAAATCTGGAGTTATATAAGCATACGGTGAAAGGCTACAATAACTTGTCAGATGAAGAAATTGAACGGAATATTATCACCCATCAAAATAAAGACAAATTAACCATAGATGGTATGAGAGAAATAGCTGCTTTAGCAATAAAAAATGGTATTGCAGTCGCATCCCACGATGATGATAGTATCGAAAAATTAGATTTAGTAAAAAGCTTTGGTACGACAATAAGTGAATTCCCAATAACTTTAGAAATAGCTAAAGAGGCAAAAGAAAAGCAAATGTATACGATAGCTGGTGCACCTAATATTCTTTTAGGCGGTTCACATAGTGGAAACCTATCAGCAGCAGAAGCAATTCAAAAAAATTACATTGATATATTGTGCAGTGATTATTACCCTCCCGCTTTAATTCACGCTGTATTTGAAATGCATAAAAAATATAATATGAGCCTTCTTGAACTGTTTAAGCTTTTAACAATCAATCCAGCAAGGGCAGTTAAGATGGATGATGAAATTGGTTCGATTAAGGAAGGAAAAAAGGCTGATTTGTTAATCATTGAAAAAATAGAAAATGATTTTCCCGTTATTACTACAGTGTTTGTAGATGGAAAAATGATTCAGAAAACAAATTATCGAATGTAAGGGGAAGTGATTTATGATGGTAAAAATACTTTCAGAAGAGCCTAATATTCATGGAGAATCAAAATTTACTGATACAGAACTAGGAAAGTATACAGAAGTAGGAATATATAACTACTTTCAAAATGTGAAGCTAGATGATTTTTCTTATTCTGGACAGTTTTGCATTTTTCAAAATGTGGAAATAGGAAAGTTCTCTAATATTGCAGCTATGGTAAGAATTGGTCCGACTGATCATCCAATGGAAAGACCTACTTTACATCATTTTACCTATAGAAGGGTGATGTATGGTTTAGACAGTAAAGATGATGAACAATTCTTTGAATGGAGAGCCAGCCAAAAAACATATATTGGACATGATACATGGATTGGTCATGGGGCAATAATTATGCCAGGAGTAAGAATTGGAAATGGTGCAGTAATTGGTAGTGGTGCTATTGTTACAAAGGATGTTGATCCATACACAGTTGTTGTAGGAATACCAGCGAAGCCTATTAAAAAACGATTTGATAAAGAAGTAGTAGAAAAATTGGAAGCGATCAAGTGGTGGGACTGGTCCTATGAAACGATCAAGGAAAGAATAGATGATTTTACCCTACCAATTAATGCTTTTGTAGATAAGTACTATAAGTAATATAAGCTTTATCATTTTTCAGTTATCCCATTGAGCTTGGTATTAGAATAACCAGTAATCAAAGGCTCAATGAAGATAATATATATCTTTTAAAAATGAGAGGAGATTTCTGATGAAAAAAGCTTTATTATCCATTATTGCGTTTGTACTTATTACGACAGTATTTGCAGGATGTTCTTCATTTACTTCTAGTACGGAAGACGATACCCTTACTATTGTTTGGTATCCAAATGAATCAGGAGAAGAATTAAAGGGTGCACGTGAAGAGATTGAAAAGGTAATTGCAGAAAAAACTGGGAAGAAGATCGAACATAAATTAACAACAGATTACGTAATTGCAATTGAAGCAATCGCTACTGGAAATGCAGATTTAGCTTTCTTAGGTGCACAAGGATATATAGAAGCACATAAGAAAAATGATAAAGTACTTCCTCTAGTAGTTAGTAGTGGAACATCAGGAACCTTAGAAGATGCAGTATATTATAGCTGGTTAAATGTAAAAAAAGGTAACGAAGATAAATACAAATCAGGCGATAAATTCTCTATTGATAACATCGTTGATAAAAGGTTCTCATTCGTTTCGAATAGTTCAACATCTGGTTTTAAAGTACCTTCAGCAGGTATTGTAGGATATTTTTCTAAAAAGGATCAGTGGAAGGATTTAACGCAGGAGGATCTTATTGAAGGCGGTAAATTCTTTGATGAAGTACTATTTGGTGGTTCTCATCAAGGTTCTGCAGTTAATCTTCTAACAGGTAAAGCAGATGTTGCAGCTTTTTGTGACGTATGTGTTGGAAACTATGTAGAGCATGAGTCAGGTACACCTAATAGACCAGGTGCTATTTATAAAGTTAAAAATGATGCAGCTGAACCATTCAATACACTTCCTGGTGAAGAATTTGTATTAATTTCTGTAACACCTGTATTAAATGCACCATTTGTAGTTAATACCGAAACAGTTAGTGTAGAAACTGTAAATGCGCTTGTAGAAGTAATGACTTCTGATGAAGTAGCTAATAACCCTAATATATTTGTACCTAAGGAATCAGAATTTACAGGGTTATGGAGTAAAAAGGCGGATGAGCGTTTTGTTAAAGTTACTGACGATTGGTTCAACCCAATTAGAGAGCTATCTAACTAATAATGAAGTA
>JAENYW010000261.1 GCA_016841555.1 Tepidibacillus decaturensis | reverse complement strand
CACATGGAGGTATAGCTTTTGGATTAGATCGTTTGGTGATGATATTAGCAAAACGAAACAACCTATGTGATACCATTGCATTTCCTAAGACAGCCAACGCAAATTGTTTATTAACAGGAGCTCCTACATTAGTAGATGATAAGCAATTAATGGAGCTTCACCTTGATGTTGATGTGGATTTAGAAGAAATCGCTCAAATGAATAAGGCTTAAAGATTATTCTATAATACGGTTTAACTGTATACTATTGCTAAGAAAGTTTACTTGTATTCGAGATATGAATGTGATAACATAAAATTACAAATTAATAAGAGCCCTACGATGTACGTGACTCACCCAACTTTTGAGCCAACACTATTGATAAGGGATTCCGGAGTGCTTTAATGGATAAGATGCTATGATTGTTATCATAGAACGATGAAGTTAAGGACAGGAAACCCACCTGTGAGAGCAGGTTCAAATACTGAGGATAACACGGCATTCCGGGGCTCTTTTTTGTATGTGAAAGGAGTTTCATATGCTTCATTCTTTTTCAAGATTAGAGTTAGCTATTGGTACAGAGCAGTTACATAAATTAAAGGAAAGTACTGTTGTTATTTTAGGCGTTGGTGGAGTTGGTTCATACACTGTAGAAGCTTTAGCAAGGTCTGCTATCGGACGTATTATATTAGTAGATAAGGATACGGTAGATATAACAAATATAAATCGGCAAATTCATGCATTAACTTCAACAATTGGAAAGTCTAAAGTGGAATTAATGAGGGATAGAATAAAGGATATTAACCCAAGCTGTGAAGTAATTCCATTACATATGTTTTATAATGAACAGCATGCAAAAGAAATATTTCAATATCAGCCTGATTAAATTGTGGATGCTATAGATACGATTAGTAGTAAAATTCATCTTATCATGGAGAGTAAAAAAAGAAACATTCCAATCATCTCCTCAATGGGTGCAGCAAATAAAATGGATCCAACATTATTTGAAGTGACAGATATAGCGAAGACATATATGGATCCTGTTGCAAAGGTAATACGACAAAAATTAAAAAAATTAGGAATCACAAAAGGAGTTAAAGTGGTTTTCTCACCTGAACAACCACTTATACCATTAAATGAAATACATCAACAGGTGGGAAAACAAGAGAGTGAGATTCGTAAAGAGAGAATTCCAACTTCCAGTAATGCTTTTGTACCCCCTGTAGCAGGCATGATTATGGCTAGTGTTGTAGTTAGAGATTTGATTAACTTGAAATAATTAAATATAAGCTGAGACATCTACTTTAATAGAGGTCTTTTTTTTGTGGGAATTTATGGGATTAATTGACTAATCTCCTGTTGAATTGTATATTAAAGAAAGCATCGTAAAAAAAATGTAGAAAAATGTAGAAAAATGTAGAAAATATTCAACTAAACGTCTATTACATTCATAAGGGGTAAACTATGTTTAAAACACTTTATGCTAAACTATTAATTGTAATTATTTTACTATCTTTTGTTCCTTTGATGTTTTTCGGGTATATTTCCTATTATACGCAAAGAGATATATTAATGGAGCAAATTGAACAGAATCTATTTGTGATGTCCAATAATTTGGCTGAAGATATTCATAGTCTTATTGCTGAGAGATTAAGTGATGTACAATTATTATTGACTAATCCAGTCTATATGAATCCAAATGCTAGTTTAGAGGAAATTAGAGAGGAATTTACTAAGCTATTAGATAGTCACAACATTTATTATGGACCAATACTCGTTGATATCAATGGATTTATAACAGCAGATACAGATGATTCTATCATTGGAAGAAACCTTAGTGAAAGAGAATGGTTTAAAAAGGCGATGCAGGGTGAAATATTCTTTTCGGACATTTATATGTCTACTATTGTTCACCGACCAATTGTTGCACTATCCGGTCCAGTGAAGGATCGCGATGGGAATATTATAGGAGTCTTTTCTCCAGCCTTTGATTTAAATAATTTATGGGAGCGAATCGATCGATATAATACACTACAAAAGCAATCTGATTTATCTGCCACTATCTTTTTGATGAATGCAAAGGGAGATATTATCGCACATCCAGATCGTTCTAAAATTTTAAATGAGAATTTTATTGAGTTAAATCAACTAAGCTCTACTTCACTAAAGGAAATGAGTGGGAATAATACATTATTCTATGATGAAAATATCGACAGCATGAATGCAATATCAGCAATAAAAAAATTACCTGGCTTTAATAATGAATGGTATGCAGGCATAGCTATAAATAAAAATCTACTGTATGCCCCTTTAAATCAATTGTTGATGAAATATATTTTATTGTTTGCTTTGGTGTTCATTATTACTTTATTCGCAATCATTAAGCTTTCTCACTATATCACTTATCCTGTTAATGAATTAGTTGTAGCAGCCTCAAGCTTCGCTTCTGGTGAGAAAGTAAATCCATTATTATCGAATACCTACGAAGAAATTAATATTTTAAATAGAACATTTTTAGAAATGACAGAAAAAATAAAAAAAAGAGAAGAAGAACTTCTTCGAACGGAAAAATTAAAGGTAGCTGGAGAACTAACTGCTGCGCTTACTCACGAAATTCGTAACCCATTAACAACGATTAAAGGGCTATTAACATTAATTGATGAGAGTAACAATAGTGATGTGGAAACTGAAAAGAGATACATGCCATTAATTATGAAAGAGCTAGATAGAATGAATAACATTATTAACGATTTTTTGTCCTTTGCTAAACCTAATGCTGCCTCTAATATAAAAAAGATAGATATTAGGGAGATTCTTGATGAAATTTTAACTCTTTATGAATTACAGGCATTACAGAAGCGGATTAGTATTGAAAAAATGTACGAACCTATTCCGATTATCACAATGGACAGTAACCAGATAAAGCAAATATTTTTTAATTTAATTAAAAACGCTTTTGAAGCAATGCCTTCTGGAGGAGTATTGAAGATTTCTGTTACCTATTTATCAGATGAGAATGTGCTAAGGATTTCTATTTCAGATAATGGTGTTGGTATGGATCAGTTTATATTAGATAATCTAGGTACTCCTTTCTTTACGACCAAGGATACAGGGACTGGGTTAGGTCTTATGACTTGTAAACGAATTATTAAAGAGATGAACGGGGTACTATCTGTTGAAAGTGATACTCATCATGGCTCCACCTTTACCGTTAAACTATCTGTGAAAAAATAATATAAAAAGGGAGTGTCGCAAAACTGCTTTTTAAGTTAATTAGCGACACTCCCTTTTTTTGTGATTCTTCGGCATTTGTACGTCCATCGTTCGAAGGTCAACCAGAACCATGATATAATAGGCTTAATGACGTTAGTGAGTTAAGGGGTGAGAGCTTGTGGAGAAGCATATCCTTGAAGAAATTGAGAAGATAATACCAAAGGAAAGAATATTTCAAGAGCTGCAGGATCGCTACGCCTATAGCTATGATGCTTCCTTTGGTGAATATCTTCCAGATGTCGTTGTTCAGCCTGAGCATGTAGAAGAGATAAGTAAGCTGATGGTAGTAGCAAATAACTATCTTATTCCTGTATATCCGCGAGGCTCTGCAACCTCCTTAAGTGGAGGGTCACTCCCAGTTAAGGGCGGAATGGTATTCGATCTGTCTCAGATGAATAAAAAGCTAGTGATTGATCGGGAAAATTTAATAGCTATTGCCTCAACAGGAGTTATTACTGCAAATATTCATCGAGCAGCAGAAGAAGTAGGGTTGTTTTACCCACCTGATCCAAGTAGCTCTCATGTATCTACGATTGGTGGAAATATACTAGAAAATTCTAGTGGCCCAAAGGGGTTAAAATATGGAACGACAAAGGAATACGTCATTGGGTTAGAAGTAGTGACACCAACGGGAGAGATTATTCGAACAGGGGGAAAAACAGTAAAGAATGTAACTGGCTATGATATTACTCGTTTAATTGTAGGGTCTGAGGGAACGTTAGGGATTGTCACAGAGGTTATTTTGCGTTTGATTCCAAAGCCAAAGGCGGTGGAGACACTAGTAGCTAGCTTTGCTAAATTAATAGACTCAGGACATGCAATTACTAACATTCTCTCTTCTGGAATTCTTCCTGTAGCAATGGAAATGATGGACAATGCTTGTATTCGTACAGTTGAAAAATATCATCCATCTGGTCTACCGATCGATGCAGAGGCACTTGTAATCATTGAAGTAGATGGTCATCCATTGGCTGTGCAGGAAGAAATAAAAAGATGTGAAGAAATCTGTTATCAGCA
>JAENYW010000260.1 GCA_016841555.1 Tepidibacillus decaturensis | reverse complement strand
CATTTAGTCCTTGTGTGACCTTTAATAAAATAAATACCTATGACTGGTTTAAGGAGCATATTTATAATTTGGATGAAGCTACTGACTATGATCGGTTGAATAAGTTTAATGCAATAAAAGTGTTAGAAGAGCATGGAAGTATCGTTACAGGTGTGATTTATACGGAAGAAAGGCCTGCTTATCATGAAGTAATGGTTGGGGCATGCGATATACCTGCAGCAAAGCTAGATTTAGCGGTTTCTTTAGAGGTTCAAGAGGAAATATTGGCTTCCTTTAGATGATGGACGTCTAAAAACGTTGATTTAAATCCCTTCTCAGAAAAATGTAATAGATATATAAAAGGTTTGGAAGATATATCATTCCAAACCTTTTCAACTTGTAGATACTTTTTCGATTTTGTGCAATATTTTGTAGAAATTTGCGAAAAAAATTGGATTATTATTTTTATTCATTATAAAATAGAAGTAGATGATAAAAATAGGGGAATTTAATGTGATAAACAAAAAAAATAAAAAAAGTAAATTTTTTCGAAAAATAAGATGGAATGTTTTAAGGTTAATACGTTTAAAGGCAAACCCATCTATTATCGCAAGAGGATATGCTTTAGGGATCTTAATTGAATTTATTACATTGCCTACATTAGGGCTGGCGTTTCTGCTATTGTATCCGTTAACCATTCTGTTTCGTGCAAATTTTGGAGCTTCACTTATTGGTTTTATTTCAGGGAAATTTATTATGTTATTTTTCTTATATTGGAATTATCAAATAGGGAATATTCTAGTTGGTACAAAAATTAGTGAAGAAGTGGAGCAAATATCTCACTTCATATCGATTACCATGTTAAGAGAACAAGGACTGGCTTTTTTCTTAGGTAGTATTGTTAATGGAACCATCGTTGCATTAGTAAGTTATATTATCGTTTACTATGGAGTTGTTTTTTATCGTAAACGGAAGGAAATGAAGAGTTAAAAAAAAGGCTGTCTCAAAAGTAACTTAAAGGTTACTTGAAAAGGCAGCTCCTTTTTATATTTTCCTTATAAAAAAGCAAACAAAGGATATTCTATTAAAAAAGATTATTCTTTCTCTACAGCTAATCGATATAGTGGTGTTAAGGCTTCAAAAGTGCTTCCTATTGTGTCTAAAAGTGCTTCTTTATTTTCTAAAATAGGATCATTACGATCAATTTTAATTCCGCATAGAATTTCAGCTTTTTTTACTTTCTTTAATTTGTCAATCATATTTAGGAGCTGTTCTTTATTTAACTCCTCATGAGGGATTACCACAGGCTTAGTATGATCTATTGACCAAACAAAATGGGTTGGAATTTTATCAAATACCTCATCGATATGTTTTTCCAACTGCTCTGCAAATTGTCTTTTGTTTGGAGCTTCATAGATTAAAGCGAACCAAACAAAGAGATGGGTAGACCATAAACCTACCTGAAAATGAGGATGAGGCTTATATCCCCTTTTACTTGTAGACCAAGCAACCCAGGTATCAGTTGGAGGATTCGTTGTTCTTCTGGCATGCTTTGCTACATGGACATATATCTCTTCTTGCAATAATGTGCTTAAATGAGGGGTGAAAAACTTTCCTATTTCTTCTAATTTAGGGCTAATGGTTTGCTTTAATTTATCCATTCTTGGCTCTAAGCCTTGTATATGAAACACTTCAAAATCTTGATTATTAAAGCCATTAAAAGTCATTTGCTACACTCCTTTCATCATGGTAACTATATCATAAGTGTTTATTAAGTTCAAAAGATGAAGTGCTACACCGTTAATAACATTACGTACAAGAATATGGACATTTCTAAAAAGAAAACGATTTCATTAGAAAAACAAAATGATATAATAGGATTGGAGTTTACTTAAAGTGGAGGTGCCATTTATATGCAATTTAAAATGAGTACAGAGCCAATAACTGCTATAGCATCAGACTGTGTTATTGTTACCCACACAGAAGATAAAGATATGCTATTGGGGTTGGCTAAAGAGATTGATGAAAAATTAGATCATCGTATATCTCAGCTAATTGCAGAAAAAGAGATTAAGGGACGATTCGGAGAGGTTACAATACTACATACTTGGGGAAAGTTCCCAGCAAAAAGGGTACTTGTATTAGGTCTAGGAGAGGAAGATAAGTTAACGCTAGAGAAAGCAAGGTCTGCATATGCAATTGCAGCAAGAAAAGCACAATCTATTGGGGTAAGGGAATTAACAGTTGCTATTAGCCAGAAATATAAAGAGATATGGAATCCTGTTGATTTGGGCCAGGCAATTGTGGAAGCTATTATGCTAGGAGTTTATGAATTTAAACCTTATAAAAAGAAAGAAGAGTTTGAATCCAGTATTGAGCGTATTATTGTCACTGTATCTGATATCTCGGAAAAAGCAGTAGAAGCCGGGGTTGAAAGAGGACAAATTTTTGCTGAATCTCAAAATTTAGCTAGAGATTTTACAAATATCCCTGCAAATAAGATGACACCTTCGATATTAGCAGAAAAAGCAAAGGATATAGCAAAAAAGTACCATGTTGATATTAATGTTCTTAATCAAGAAGAGATAGAAGAGCTTAATATGGGCGCATTTATGGCAGTTGGAAAAGGAAGCAGTGAGGCTTCAAAAATGATTGTAATGAAATATACGGGAGCTCCTGATAGTAATGATGTCATTGGATTTGTTGGAAAGGGAGTAACCTTTGATTCAGGCGGGATACAAATTAAAGCTGAAAAGGATTTGGATGAAATGAAGGGGGATATGGCAGGAGCGGCCGCAGTTCTTGGTGCTATCAATGCTATTGCTGTCTTAAAGCCTCATGTCAATGTAATCGTAGTAATTCCAGCTTGTGAGAATATGGTTTCAGGACATGCAATTCACCCAGGGGATGTCGTTCATACCTTCTCTGGAAAGTCTGTGGAAATTAAGCATACAGATGCAGAAGGAAGATTAATTTTGGCTGATGCAATCTCCTATGCAAGACATTTAGGAGCTACTAAGCTGATTGATGTTGCAACATTAACTGGTTCTGTCATATCAGCATTAGGTCACCATAGGACAGGATTATTTAATAATAATGAAGAATGGGCTAAAGATGTAAAGGAAGCAGCCAAAATCTCTGGTGAAAAAGTATGGGAGCTGCCTTTGGATGATGATTATAGAGAATTAATTGAAAGTGATTTTGCTGATATGAAAAATGATGCAGGGTCTCCTGCTGGTGCGATACAAGGAGGCATGTTCTTAAAGGAATTTGCTGAGGACACTCCTTGGGTTCATTTAGATATTGCAGGAACTTCAGATTCACTTGAAACAAAAGGAATAAACCCCAAAGGAGCAACAGGTGTGGCCGTAAGAACGTTAATAGCATTAGCTATGCGCTTTGGTGGAAATTAATAGCATCGAAAATAAGTAATAATGTTGGCAGTCAGATACTGGCTGCCTTTTATTTACAAGGAGGTTGTAACATGAAGGTTGGTTTTATTGGTTTAGGAACAATGGGATTACCAATGACTACAAATCTGGTAAAAGCTAATTTTGAAGTATGGGTTTTTAGCAGAAGTCGAGGTCCGATAGAAGAAGCGGTAAATATAGGGGCAAAAGAAGCAAAAACAGCTGCTGATTTAGCTAGTAAGGTTGATTTTGTTCTGACTGCTTTACCAATGCCAGATGATATAATAAAAGTATATTTTGGTGACGAAGGGATTCTTGCTGGAGCTACTCCAGGAACTGTTATCATTGACCATAGTACCGTGGGACCTGATTTGAACCATAAAATATACCATGCAGCTAAAAAACAAGAGGTTCATTTTTTAGATGCACCGATCAGTGGGGGACCAATGGGGGCGGAGGCTGGAACGCTTACCATCATGGTTGGTGGAGAGAAGTCTATTTTTGATCAGGCTTCTCCTGTATTAGAGGCAATGGGCAAAAATATTCTCTATATGGGCGAGTCGGGAAAAGGAAGCGTAGCAAAGCTAATTAATAATATGCTGGTAGGTATCCATACGGTTGCACTATCGGAAGCCTTTGTACTAGGAGCTAAAGCTGGCTTAAAAAGTGAAGAGCTTGCGGAAGTGATTCGAAACAGTACTGGTCACAGCTATATGATTGATCGTGTGCTTCCTTTAATACAGCAGCGGGATTTTGAACAAAGGTTTAGTATTGACCTATTGTATAAGGATATGGGCTTAGCAAAAGAAATGGGAAATCAGATTCTCGTTCCCTTAGGGCTTACTGCATTAGCAGAGAAAATGATAGGGGAAGCAAAGGAAGAAGGGTAGGG
>JAENYW010000259.1 GCA_016841555.1 Tepidibacillus decaturensis | reverse complement strand
AATGGTTGTACTAGAAGCTGGAGAAACAAGCATTAATGTTTTTAATCATCCGGGAGTGGAATTCTTTTATGTTTTAGAAGGAGCAGTCATCTTTACTGTAGATGGCAAAGAGTATCTTGTAAAGGCAGGTGATTCTATTCATTATCCATCAAATTTACCACATTATTGGACTAATCCTCTTCAACAAAAAGTTCGTGTAATAAGTGTTTTAACGCCGGTTATCTTTTAACTGATTATGCAAATTTAAAGAAAGGTGGTTTTTATGAGAACTGCAACAGATATAGGGGGTACATTTACAGATATCGTTTATGTTGACTCGCTTGGCAAAATCAATATTGCTAAAAGTCATACTACTCCACCACATTTTGAACAAGGAGTAATAGATGTGATACGAAAAAGCGGGATTAATCCGAATGAAATTGAAGCGTTTATCCATGGAACAACTGTTATTATTAATGCTCTAACTGAAAGAAAAGGTGTAAAAACTGCATTAATTACAACAAAGGGGTTTCGAGATGTTCTTGAAATAGCTCGAGGAAATCGACCTGATTTATTTAATATTCGTTACCAAAAACCTACTCCATTTATACCAAGATATCTTAGGCAAGAAATAGAGGAAAGATTAAATCATAAAGGAGAAATCATAACTCCTTTAAATATGGATCAAGTAAAGGCAGTGATTAATCGTTTTAAAGAGGAAGATGTTAAAGCGATAGCCGTAGCTTATCTTCATTCGTACACGAACCCAATTCATGAACAGCAAACCGTAAATATTATTAAAGAACTCTGGCCAGAAGTAGCCATTACTGCATCCTACGAAGTAACGCAAGAATGGAGAGAATATGAACGTACTAGTACAGCGGTTTTAAATTCTTATGTTAAGCCTATTGCTGCATTATATATTAATCATTTAGAGAAAAAATTAAATGATCTAAAGGTAGAAGCAAATAAATATATTATGCAGTCAAATGGTGGTACGACAACGTTTAATCAATCAAAAATAACACCGATTAATATGGTAGAATCAGGTCCAGTCGCAGGAATTTTTGGAGCCGCAGTTTTGGGTAAAATGATTGGGGAAAAGAACATCATTGCTTTTGATATTGGAGGAACAACTGCTAAATGTTCTCTTATAGACAATGGTGAAGTGAAAGTAACAACAGATTACAAGATCGAGAAAACAGACATTACTGCAGGCTATCCAATAAAAGTTCCAGTTGTGGATATTGTTGAAATAGGCAATGGTGGTGGATCTATAGCTTGGATAGATGATGCAGGCTCTTTAAAAGTAGGCCCTATTTCAGCAGGAGCTGTACCAGGACCCATTGCATATGACAGAGGTGGAACAGAGCCAACGACTACGGATGCAAATTTGATTATTGGTAGATTATCAGCAAGAAATTTTGATAATCAGGTAAATATTGAAAAAGTTAGAAGCGTTATTGATGAAAAAATAGCTAGAAGATTCAATATTTCTATTGAAGAAGCTGCCCTTGGTATTATCCGCATTGCTAATTCTAATATGTTGAATGCTTTAAAATTAATATCAGTAAGAAAAGGATACGATCCTCGTGAATTTGTTTTAGTTGCTTTTGGTGGAGGTGGACCAATGCATGCTCCTGCCCTTGCAAAAGAACTAGGAATCAAAAAAGTAATTGTTCCAGTAGCAGCGTCCGTTTTCTCTGCATGGGGAATGCTAATGACTGATCTCCGTAACGATTATATTAAAACGTATATTAGAAGATTAAATGACATTGACCTTAATCAATTAAATCAAGAATGGGAAGCCCTTGAGTTACGTGCAATAAACCAATATGAACAAGAAAATATTAGACAGGACGAGATTATTTTCTCGCGTTATGCTGATATGCGTTATTTAGGTCAAGAACATACTGTCAAAGTAGCTGTTCCTAATGGAAATTGGGACACAAGTAGTATGGATGAAAGTATTACTCGTTTTCATCAAGTGCATGAACAGCTATATACATTTAAGCTTGAAGGATCTCCTATAGAGATTGTTAATCTCCATCTTACAGCATTTGGTAGTGTTCAAAAACCAGAAATTTATGAACTTGAATCAGTAGTTAGTAATGGAGAAAGTGCATTCAAAGAAAATCGAAAGGTTTTCTACGAAGATCATGGCTGGGTGAATACAGAAGTATACGACCGAGATAAATTAAATAGAGGTATATTTATAAATGGGCCAGCTATTATTGAAGAGCCATCAGCATCCACTGTAATATATCCTGAACAAACCTTAACAGTAGATAAATATGGTAATTTAATTATCCAAACGGAGGTGTAATATAGTGAAAATTCATAGTAATAATATGGACCCGTTTACTCTAGATATTGTTAAGGATTCATTAACTGCTATAGGCGATGAAATGTTTGTCGCATTAGCACGTACTTCAATGAGTCCAATTATTTATGAAGTGCTGGATTATGCCTGTGGCTTATCTGATGCAAAAGGACAATTACTTACACAGGGTAACGGCGTAACAGGTTTTATCGGCATGCTGTCATATATGGTTAAAGAAACATTAGATAAGTTTAATAAGAATGGTAATCTAAAACCGGGAGATATCATTATTATCAATGACCCATATGGCGGAGGGGGCTCCCATCTATCTGATGTTGGATTATTAATGCCGATATTCTATGAAGGTGAATTAGTAGCTTTTTCAGCAAATAAGGCTCACTGGACTGAAGTAGGTGGTAAGGACCCTGGTTCATGGACAACTGATTCTACAGAAATATTTCAAGAAGGACTTCAGTTCCCCTCAATAAAGTTATTTGATGAAGGAAATCTAAACCAAGCTTTAGTGGATTTAATAGCAGCCAATGTTCGGTTTCCCGATCTTTCTCTAGGGGATATGTGGGCACAAGTTGCTTCACTAAGGACAGGGGAAAAACGTTTTATTGAATTATTCGATAAATATGGTAAATACACTGTTTTAAAAGCAATAGATCATTTATTAGAACACGGTGAGCAAATTTCAAGAAATCAGTTAACTCAACTACCAAAGGGAACTTTTGAAGCTGTCGATTACATTGATGATGATGGATTAGGGAATGGACCATTTAAAGTTCAGGTAAAAGTAACGATTACGGATGAAGAATTTATTTGTGATTTTAGAGGAAGCCATCCCCAAGTTCTCGGTCCGATAAATTGTTCCTATACTGCACTTGATTCATCTGTAAGAACA
This sequence comes from Tepidibacillus decaturensis, assembly GCA_016841555.1. Lineage (GTDB taxonomy): Bacteria > Bacillota > Bacilli > Tepidibacillales > Tepidibacillaceae > JAENYW01. Next base: position 1,125 of record JAENYW010000259.1, on the reverse strand, counting down.
ATTTTTTTGGCAATTACAAATCCCTCTCAGAATGTAAACGACGGTGTATTCAGGCCTTTAAAAATTATTGTTGATGAAAATTCAATCTTTAACGCCAAACGTCCTGCGGCAGTTTCAACGTATTGGGAAACTATGCTCTACGGAAGTGATTTAGTATGGAAAGCAATGGCTCCTGTACTTCCCCACAGGCTTACAGCAGGTCATCTTTTATCCGTTTGTGCAGTTGTATTGGGTGGTACTCATCATGATACAAATGAACCATTTATTCTGGTCGAACCATCAGTAGGCGGCTGGGGAGCAGGTCAGGGTAAGGATGGTGAAGCTGGCCAATTTTGTATCGGTGACGGTGAAACCTATAATGTTCCCGTTGAAGTAGCAGAAACCCGTTATGGAGTTATGGTTGATGAATATTCCTTGAGAACAGACGGTGCTGGTGCTGGAGAATACAGAGGTGGAGCAGGTGTTATTCGTACTTATCGGGCAATGACGGATAATCAATTTGTGACTGCTACCTTTGGACGGCATAAGTATCTTCCATGGGGATTTAACAATGGCAGAGATGGTTCAAGAAATGAATTTGAAATTATCAAGAAAAACGGAGAAAAAGATGGACCATTTGGAAAGTATGCACGTTATCAACTGAATAAGGACGATACAGTTCGTTTAATTACAGCGACTGGAGGAGGCTATGGTGATCCAGTGAAACGTCCAACTCAAAAGGTATCAATGGATGTTAAGAATGGACTGATAACAGTTGAACAAGCAAAAAACATATATGGAGTCATTATCGATCCAGAAACATTTACTGTAGCAAATATTACAGATGATAGGGAGAAGGAGATAAGTAATGAAGGTCGTTAATATTAGTGAACTTCCGTTAGAAATTAATAACAAATCTATTTCGAAGATATTATTTGATGAGAAGGATACAGGAGACGAAAAAGTTATCTTTGGCTTAATCACAATTCAACCGGGAGGAAGGATTCCCTTAAAAGGGAGCGGAAAACATGATGGCGATGAATACTCTATTATTTTAAATGGTTCAGTTTTAACTCAAAGTGCAGGAAGAGAATACCGTTTATCAAGCGGACATGCCGCTTTTATACCATCTAATGAGGAGCATTG
>JAENYW010000258.1 GCA_016841555.1 Tepidibacillus decaturensis | reverse complement strand
AGCTACTAATGCACGGTAAAATCGATTGGTTCCTTGGTCATTAAATTGACTGGCAATCGTCCCGTAAATAGGAAGCTGTTCATCCTCTAACTCAAACAGATTATGGTTGCGCCTATATTGCTTACGGACATCCCTTAACGCATCCTCTGAGCCCTTTCGGTCAAACTTATTAATAACAATCATATCTGCAAAATCAAGCATATCAATTTTTTCTAGCTGAGTAGGTGCTCCAAATTCACTTGTCATGACATAAATAGAAATATCGGATATAGCTACAATCTTTGTGTCTCCTTGTCCTATACCACTTGTTTCTACGATAACCAGATCAAATCCAGCTGCTTTTACAACTTGAATTGCTTCCGCTATAGCCAAGCTTAATTCGGAATGGGATTCTCGGGTAGCTAAACTCCGCATATAAACCCGTTGGTTATTTATCGCATTCATTCGGATACGGTCCCCTAAAAGGGCACCACCTGTTTTCTGCTTGGAGGGATCAACAGATAAAATTGCAACGTTTTTTTCAGGGAAATCATATAAAAATCGACGAACTAATTCATCTGTTAAGGAACTTTTTCCTGCCCCTCCTGTTCCTGTTATCCCTATAACAGGTGTTATTAATTCCATCGCTAATATTTCTTCTTTTAAGCTACTAAGAATCTCGTTTTCTTGTTGAGAAGAGAGTTGTACTTCTATAAGGGTTATTGCCCTAGCAATATCTATATGACTTTTTTCCTTTACTCTTTCCATTGAAATTTTCTTGCTATACTCTAGCGGGAAATCACAAACCTGCAGCATATGGCTTATAATCCCGTTTAATCCTAGTTTTCTGCCGTCCTCTGGTGAATAGATTTTTGTAATTCCATAGGCTTCAAGCTCTTTTATTTCATCAGGAACGATAACTCCCCCACCGCCACCGAAAATGTTAATATGTTCTGCTCCACGCTCCTGCAGCATATCATAGATATATTTAAAATACTCCATATGTCCACCTTGGTAAGAGCTTAAAGCAATACCTTGAACATCTTCGTCTATCGCTGCATTTACCACTTCTTCTGCCGAGCGATTATGTCCTAAATGAATCACCTCTGCACCACCCTGCTGCAGCAAGCGACGAAAAATATTTATCGATGCATCGTGACCATCAAAAAGACTAGACGCTGTAATAAAACGAACCTTATGCTTAGGACGATATAATTCTATTTCCATATCAACACTCCCCACATAAACAGAATACTAATCCTTCAACAAATATTTAGAAATAACCAAACGTTGCACTTCATTTGTCCCTTCGTAAATCTGAGTGATTTTTGCATCTCTCATCATTCTTTCTACTGGATAATCTCTTGTATAGCCGTAGCCTCCAAAAATTTGAACCGCTTCCGTGGTTACTTCCATCGCCATGTCTCCTGCCATCAGCTTTGCCATTGCCGACTGTTTTCCATAAGGTAAACCATTATCCTCCAACCAAGCTGCTTGATAGGTTAATAGTCTTGCAGCTTCAATTTTTGTAGTCATATCTGCTAGCTTGAATTGGATAGCCTGCTGTTTTGCAATTGGCTTACCGAACTGCACTCTTTCCTTTGCATAATTAACTGCCTCATCTAGGGCGCCTTGAGCAATCCCTACCGCTTGAGCAGCAATCCCATTTCTTCCTCCATCTAGCGTCATCATTGCAATTGTAAATCCTTGTCCTTCTTCGCCCAATAAATTTGCTTTTGGTACACGCACTTGATCAAATCGAAGCTCTAATGTCGTCGATGAACGAATTCCTAGCTTTTTCTCCTTTTTACCAAATGTAAACCCTTCCATTCCTTTTTCTAAAATAAATGCACTAATTCCTTTATGCTTTAACTCTGGGTTCGTCATAGCAAATACAATATAAATATCGCCAATTTCACCGTTTGTCGTAAAAATTTTCCCACCATCAATAAGGTAGTCGTCTCCATCCTTTACTGCACGTGTTTTGAGATTTGCTGCATCTGATCCTGCTCCACTTTCCGTTAAGCCAATTGCACCAATTTTTTTCCCCTCTGCCAATGGCCTTAAGTATTTTTGTTTCTGTTCCTCTGTTCCAAACTTATAGATTGGCCAGCTTCCTAAGGAAACATGCGCGGACAAGGTAACACCCATAGAGGCATCTACACGGGATAGTTCTTCTACTGCAATAACATAGCTAACAAAATCTGCTTCCGCACCACCATACTTTTCAGCCCAAGGAATTCCTGTAATACCTAGCTCGGCCATTTTATCAAAAATAGCACGGTCAAAATATTCCTTCTCGTCTCTTTCCGCTGCTGTTGGACCTACTTCATTTTCTGCAAAATCTCTTACCATTTTTCTAATCATTTCTTGTTCTTCTGTTAGTTGAAAATGCATTTTTTCTCACACTCCCTATGGATTCTTTATATTTTATAGCATTTCCTTTTGTCTTTAAGACGTTAATCCTGTTCTTTTTCCTGTAGCGTAAATTTCCATGCGCAATAATATTGTCCGTTATATTCATCGGGTGGACAGGTAATCATTTCTGTTTTTATACGCGGGTCAATGGTTTTCGCAAATTCAGAATACTCCACAACCCCCACAGGCTTACAAGGGAAAAGTGGTAGGTTTTTTCTCTGTCGTGCCTGCTGTACTCGGCATTCATTCATTCGAAAAATGAGCGTATTTTCATCTTCACGAATCGCTTCTTGTTTATTAACTACAGCATATAATCGGAATTTTAGTGCTTCTTCCAGCGCATCAATTCCCCCATTTTCAGGAAGATTAAGGAAATTTATAATTCGTTTTGCTTCTATTTTTGTAAAGCGATCCCATGCTTCAATGTCTTTTTCTATTGCTTCATCCATCCCCCTAGTTTTTTCAATCGATTGAAACCATAAACCATCATGAGCTAACCATCTTTTCCCGAAATCTTCTAATAACAACAGCAAATCTTCTTTTGATAAATCCTTCATCTCCATCTCATCAATCCCTTCATTATATGTATATTTATTTTGAATATATTACTGATTCATAAAATTCATAAAATTATAACTATATTATATCAAATATTATCCAAGGATGAATAGTTATACTAATAAAACATTATAAAACATAAGGGACGGTTCTTTTTGTTTGCTTTCAAATATTATTCGGGATCCGAACCATTCCTGAATTGGACGAATTGAAACAATGATTGAAAAATAAGAAAGACCACTAGATAGCATGAGGCTACTTAGTGGTCTTTTTCACTTATCTTATCTTTTTATTGCCAATTATATACTGACGTATCAGCAGTACCTGTTGAACTGCTAGGTGATGTATAAACTCTGTTATTACCACCTTCCCAAGTAACATTCCCATACTGATCCTTTTTGATAAATTTAAATTGTAGCTGTGTTCCCTTTGGTACACTTACTGGCAAAAACCACTCAGGGTAATTAGGATTCATCATCGCTTCTGTTGCATAATCTGGATTCCAGCTTCCTAACTCTGGTACGTTCCCGACAACGTATATATTCTCACCCAAATTGGTTTGTGCATTTACATGGAAAATAACTTGAACCTGATCATTAGACAAAACATTATATCTAAAGCTATTACTTGTATAAGCCCCTTTGGTCACTGTAATGTTCTGAACTCCTGGAGTAACACTAGGTACAACTGCTTCAATCATGTTATCACTATTAGATAATACTACTGCAGATGTTGAACCAAATTTAACAGTAACACTTCCACCTAATCCCGTACCATAAATGTAGACTCTATTCCCTGCTCTACCCATCGTTGATACCACATCTCCAACGTGAGGAATGGTAGTTCCAAGGGATGGATTATAGGACCAAACATTAACTTCTCCTCCTGAAAGGGTGAAGCTACCTATTTTATTCTGCCCTGACACATTACTTACAGACATGGATTGACCATACAACCAACCATCAAGAACATCATTGTAGGTTCCTACTGGTAAGCCAGTATTAATTGCAGGTACTGTATAGGATTGGTCAGGCTGACGATTCACTGCAACGATAACCTGCTTATCATAAAATTGACGCTTATATACCAATACATTATTTGTACTATATAAAATCTCAGTATTACCATAAGCTAATGCATCATTGTTTTGTCTTAAATTAGAAAGCTTTTTAATAACATTGTAAGCTACATTTGTTTGATCAAATGACGCAGACGTTTGCATATACATTCGACCTGCAATGTCACTACTATCTACTGGAGATAAATATTGTTCTGTACCATAGTATATGTTCGGTGTTCCTCTAGAAGTCATCAATGTTGCTATTGCTGCATGGTAAGGCTTATTATTTGGTTGAATATAACGAAATCTGGTAACATCATGATT
>JAENYW010000257.1 GCA_016841555.1 Tepidibacillus decaturensis | reverse complement strand
AATGAATAACCTGGCCCACCATGAAGAAATAATATTATTGGATTATCTATATCATTCCCTCTAATCATAATAGATTGGTCAACACCACCAAGTGTCATTGTAGATAATTCGGCGATACTATTCTCAACTACTTTATTATTGTCATCCCTTATTTTTGGAGTAAAGGTAGGAAAAAATATTATTATTATAAGTACTACAATAAAAATTATTTTCTTTTTATGCTTAACTATCATAATGCTCCTATCTTGTTATTTGAAATGTATTCTTTAAAAATCCTCCCATAACTAACCTATGTATTATGAAAAGAACATGTCTTAACTATAAGTATCAATCATATTCATAAAATCTACTTTTTAAGTAATTTCACTCCTGATAGAATGCTTATTCCTACCAAAAGAGCAAGTCTAAGCCAATCCATGATTGACCAAAATTCTCCTCCACTGATTAGGGCTGGAGATGAGTTAAATTCATCACTATAAATAGCCATATTGTAAAATAATTTTAATGAAATGCCCAATGCTAAAACACTTAAAAGAAAAATCGCTAAATTTATTTTCTTATTTTTCATCATAACCTCCAATTATATAACTTAACTTATCTTTACTATACATAATTCTAAAATATGAAACTATCTACAACGCTTTTCCTCAGAAATCCATGCATGGACGTGCGGAAATCCAATCGGGCTCCGATTAAGTAATCGGATTAAGCTACGAATATTATCATCACTTATGTGGTTGATATTGACAAAAAGTAATATTGCTCTTTCTTCTCACCAAGTTACTAACAGATTCTTTCTAACTTATTCAAAAATTCAAAACATCAATTATTATACCAAGTATTGACAATATCAAATATAGAAAAAAAGAACCTACCCATAAAATTATTACCAATCGAATCAACTTTCTCAATTTCTTAGGAATGTGGTCTAATTTTTTTGGAGTCTGGTGACCATTTATAATATCAAAGTGATTCATTATTTCGTTAAACCCTCTTCGATCTTCTAACATTTCTATATCTTTTTCCGCAATTGTATAATGAATTGTTTCATCTTCGTATGGATTGTAATTACTTTTTTCCTTCTTCATTGGAATCACCCTAGATTAATTATTTTCGGAATTTCTTCGTCCAACATGGATTTGCGCAATTGCTATTTTGTTATATGAGTTTATTATCTCGGTATTACTGGTTTTGTTTTTGAAAAGTCATTATGGTGGACATGATAAATTTTAATCCTACCTTTAATTGAACAATAGATGAAAGAATAGAAATTAATGGAATGAAATATTTGTAAAGGTGTCTTGTCTCAATTAAGCTTTATTATGACTATTAGATTTTATTCTTAAAATCAATGATACTAATAACGAAATAATTAAAACCGAAATCATTGATATAGAACTGGCAACAAATAAATCATCACTAAATTCATCAATCTTCATACCTAAAGTTAAAGCCATTCCATCTTCATTTCCCTTTGGAAGATAGTACATAAAGTGATCTAAAATTAGGTCAAATAAACCAAATACCCAGAAAAATAAAAACCCTATAAAGGCTGATATACCTACAATAGCACTATACTTAATCTCTTGTTTTACATATACGTTGAATATTATGCTGATAACAGACAAAGAACCAATAATGATAAAAAACTCATTCCATTCAACATAAAGTGATTTTGTTACAAGAAGCAAAACCATTGTTAGAGCAACAATTGAACCTAATATTTTCTTCATTGTATCCCTCCCTATTATTTTTGTTTTACCATAAAAAACCATACTTCTTATAGATATAACAAAGAATTCTTTTTATTATTTCTCATTAAACTCTACACCAAATAGATAATCAGATGTTTTGGTACTTTCAAAGCTTTCTTGTATGATATTACCTTGATCATTTATCTTTTCTTCTGTTTTTATCATTGCAAAAGCAGAGATATAATAACAGTCAACTGGTAACTGGTCATCATCTATTAATTGTATTTCACCATTTGATATGATAAAATGATTTCGTTTTTCTATTCCATAATTGATACGTTCTCCTGAGCTATGTATAACATAGTAAGAATAGTCACCTTTATCATAAGTAATGTCTTTAATTTCAAGCTCATTTAGTTTTTCAAAAAAATAATCAGCATTAATTAATCGATTGTATTGAACCCATGTATCAAGCTGATTTTTCTTAATCTGATACCTATTGTTATTAATATCATATCGAATTTGATAGTGATTATAGCCATTGTCATTATGACTTAGTAGTTGCCATTTCAAATCTGTAATTATACCGTCTTTAGCATACTCTACTTCAAAATCCTCAAGCCTTAGCCTTAAACTGTCGTTCTTTATATTTAATTTTTGCAAAATCATTTTATTTTCCTCTTGAAAGTTTATCGTATATACTGAACCAAGTTGATGTTCAATGAATATCGGGCGACTTTCCCATTCATCAATCGCAGATGGTATTATCCAATGGACCAATATAAATGCTAGAAAACCAAATACTGCAGCTAATCGTTTCATCTGTACATTAAACTTAGGTCGAAAAAATAATAGATACACAATAAATCCAAGTGGAAGTGAAATTTGATTGAAGTTAAAAGCAAATGACCCTAATATAAAATATCCAATTATTTTTAATAGAAAATAAGCTTCCGTATAGGTTGCCAATTAATTCACTCCTTTAATAAAGATCGTACCCCTTTACATCCGTTCTAAAAGTTCAGAGGTTGCTATAGACGGAAACCCCTTGAATCCATTATTCATTATCACCATAGCAGGAATATTTATGTTAGGCGATACTTTACTATTTAATTCCCATTATATAGATATTATTACATAGCTTCTAACTTAAAAAGTGTCAAAGATAAAGTTTGTTTCTTTTTCAATTTTTTCTAAGACATCATAAAAGATGATATCAATTTTATAGGGCTTACCTCATATGATAACTTGACTATTCATATTTCATACTTTTTTTACTACTTTTTAAATTTAATAAAAAATTTAATGCTGAATCATTAAATTCTTGTGGTTTATCCATGTTTGGTAAATGACCAGTACCATTTATAATTTGTGTTCTTACATCAACTATTTTTGTCTCAATAAAATGAAAAATCTCTTTTATAGGAATTGAATCTTTCCTTCCTCTAATCATTAATGTTGGGATTTGAATTTCTGATAACCTTTCTACAGCTGGCGGATCTATTTGTTTTACATAATTTTGAAGTATCCATTTTAAAGAAGTATCAGTGAATATCTTTCTCAAATGTTCCTGTGTTTGTATATCCTCTTGTTTCCACATAGGATCATTTAGCAAAAATTCTATTGCTTTTTCGTAATTTTCATCTTTCTTTACTAAAGATAACCCTGCTTCATATCTTCTTATACTTTCTACATCTTTAGCTTCTACTTTATAACCATTTAATGATGAACCACTTAAAATTAAAGCATCAACACTGCTAGGATATTCAAGAGTAAAATCTATTGCAATACCTCCACCCATTGACACACCAAGAAAATAACCATTCTCAATCTTTAATAATTTTAAAAGTTCGTATAAATCATGATGGTGATAAAAAGGTTCTTGAGGCTTTTCAGACTTTCCAAATCCACGAATATCGTATCTTATGACCTGGAAATATTTTGAAAACTCTTTAATTTGATAGTTCCATATTCTATTATCTGTATATCCACTATGAATTAAAATAAGTGGATGTCCTTGACCGATTACTTCATAGTATAATTTTGTTCCATTTACCTTAGCAAAACCATGAATAAATTCCATTGTTACCACCTAATTTCATAGATGTATTTGTACTCCAATCTTTTAAGGCTTGATGCGATGGAGTTTATGTGGAGACTTTTGATGCATTTACTTTCATCTGGTTTTCCACAATAACTATTTACTCTATCTAAAAATTCTACTTTCACTATACTCAAATGCTTCAAATTCATCAATCGGAATAATCTCATTAGCTTGAATACTACCATCCATAAAACTATATATTATCTCAATTTTGGTTATGGATTGATTAACCTTGAATTCTATCTCATCTTTATCTGTGTATTCGATGTCTAAAGTGCGTACTAAATTTTCATTAGTATATAAATTTGCCACTACTTCTTTTGGTCGATAAAAATCAAAATACACTGGTTCATATTTCACAAAGATGATTACTTCATCATCACTAATACCATTGTTCTTAAGTTCTATTGGGAATAATGGTACCCGTTGATAATATTCTTTTGGAATATCGGATATTTGACTGATTTTTAACATTTCTCCTTTTACAATAATCTGATATTCAAATTTTTGATCTGATTTGAGAACTAATGGTGCTCGATATGTAC
>JAENYW010000002.1 GCA_016841555.1 Tepidibacillus decaturensis | reverse complement strand
TTCAAACCGCTAATCGTAAATTAGGGACGCAGATGAAAGCGACTGGAGAAGTGATGGCGATTGGCAGAACCTTTGAGGAATCTCTACAAAAAGCGATACGTTCATTGGAATTAGACCATGTTGGATTATTTACTCCCTCTTTAGATCTAAACGTATTAGACAACGGAGATTTATTACAGCAAATCTCCGTAGCTACAGATGAAAGACTATGGCAGATTGCTGAATGGTTTAGGCGTGGGGGAAGCCTTGAGGAGCTTTACCAAGCAACGCTTATTGACCAATTTTTCTTATATAAAATGGAACAGCTTGTCATTAAGGAGAAAGAGATAAGAGAGGAAGCCTTAATAAAAGAAAAGCTTTATCAATGGAAGCGACTTGGCTTTTCCGATAAGCAAATAGCGATATTAAAAGAAATGAAAGAAACAGATATAAGGGAAGCTAGAGAAGAATGGGGGATTAAACCAGTTTACAAAATGGTAGATACCTGTGCTGCAGAGTTTGAATCCTATACTCCATACTACTATTCTACCTATGAGATAGAAGATGAAGTCAGAACAGGTGAGAATCAATCTATCGTTGTACTAGGCTCAGGTCCTATTCGGATTGGACAGGGCATTGAGTTCGATTATTCGACTGTTCATGCGGTATTGGCGATTCAAGAGGCAGGATATGATGCAGTTATTATTAATAATAATCCAGAAACCGTTTCTACAGACTTTAATATTTCAGATCGATTATATTTTGAGCCTTTAACCTTTGAAGATGTTCTTCATGTGCTACAAAAGGAGAAGCCAAAGGGTGTCATTGTACAGTTCGGCGGACAAACAGCGATTAATTTAGCAGAAAGAATAGCGAATGAAGGAATCCCGATTCTTGGAACGACCTTAGATAGCATTGATCAGGCAGAAAATCGCAAGCGGTTTGAACAGCTTTTACAAGACCTAACCATAAAGCAGCCACCTGGGTCAACAGCACGATCTGTAGAGGAAGCTGTAACCATTGCTCAAAAATTAGGATATCCAGTACTTGTACGTCCATCCTATGTGTTAGGCGGAAGAGCAATGGAAATTATTTATACGAAGCAGGAGCTATTTCGCTATATGGAGCAAGCAGTTAAAGTGTCTCCTGATCATCCCGTTCTCATAGATCGCTATTTGATTGGGAAAGAGGTGGAAATAGATGCGATTAGTGATGGGAAAAATGTATTTATTCCTGGGATTATGGAGCATATAGAAAGAGCGGGCGTCCATTCAGGAGATTCCATTGCAGTTTATCCCCCACAATCATTAACAGAGGATGAATTGGAGCAGATTATTTCCATTACCAAGGAGTTGGCTATCGGATTACAGATTATAGGGCTTTTAAATATTCAGTTTGTGATATATGAGCATCAGATATATGTGATTGAGGTAAATCCAAGGTCCTCGAGAACGGTACCATTTTTAAGTAAGGTAACCAATGTTCCAATGGCGAAGCTTGCGACGAAGGTGATATTAGGACAGGATTTAATATCCTTAGGCTATCAATCAGGCTATTTAACTCCTGTAGCTGATTTAGTAGCGGTGAAGGTTCCCGTATTTTCCTTTTCAAAGCTGAGAAGAGTGGATGTTACTTTGGGTCCGGAAATGAAATCAACAGGTGAAGTGATAGGTATAGATCGACAGTTTGCTAAAGCCTTGTATAAAGGATTAATTTCATCTGGAATTAAGGTAAGTGATTATGGAACAATTTTAGCTACGATAGCAGAAAAGGATAAAGAGGAATCCCTTGAATTAATGCGACATTTCCATTATCTAGGATTTAATATAAAAGCAACCAAAGGAACAGCAGCATTTTTACAAAGCAACGGAATACCAGCAACACCAGTAAAAAAATTGCAGGAAGGATCGCCAAATATTATTGATGAGATACGCTCGGGTGATATTCATTTTGTTATCAACACGCTAACAAAAGGAAAGGATACGGAAAGGGATGGATTCAGAATACGTAGAGAATCAGTAGAATATGGCATTGCATGTCTCACCTCCTTGGATACAGCCCATGCTTTACTTCATGTGTTAGAATCGATCACCTTTACAGCGAAGCCAATTACAGCACAGGAAAGAACGGTGAGTAGCTCATGATACCGTTTATGGGGAGTATTATACAAAATGAACAGATTGCAGACCGTATCTACCGTATTGTAATAGAAAACACGACAATAAATGAAAAAAATCAAAAACAGATGATTCCTAAGCCTGGACAGTTTTATTATATTCGTGTCAATGATACAACCGATCCTTTATTACGAAGACCGATTAGTATTCAGGATTTTGATGGGAAAAGGAATCATATAAAGATGCTTTATCGTACAGAAGGGATAGGTACTACGCAGATTAGTCAAAAGAAAATTGGTGAAAAGCTGGATGTATTAGGACCGTTAGGAAATGGATTTACTATTGAAGACGCAGAAGAGAACGGTAGCGTTTTGTTATTAGGTGGGGGAATAGGAATACCCCCATTATATTATTTGAAAAAGGAATTGGTAGCAAAAAAGGTTCAGGTGACAACTCTGTTAGGATATCAAACCTTATCCGATTCCTTTCTGATAGATGAATTCAAAGCGCTAGGTGAAACACGAGTAGCATCGATGGATGGAAGTATTGGAATAAAAGGAACAGTATTACAGCTGATTTCAGAATTAGAAAAATGGGACACCTTTTATGCAGTTGGACCAACAGGTATGTTAAAAGCCATACAACAAAAATGGGGAGATACAGCAATAAACGGTTATGTTTCCTTAGAAGAACGTATGGGCTGTGGGGTTGGTGCTTGCTATGGCTGTATCGTAAAGGTTGATCCTAGCATAGATAAAAAAGGCTATAAAAAGGTTTGCTCCGATGGACCTGTGTTCTCCTTTCGGGAGGTGATTCTATGAGTCATCGATTACAGGTAAAGTTTGGAGATATTACACTGAAAAACCCAATTATGCCAGCCTCGGGATGCTTTGGCTTTGGGAGGGACTATGCAAAATTCTATGATTTAAGTCAGCTTGGTGCAGTTGTGGTCAAGGCGACAACCCTAGAGGAGCGAATTGGGAATCCTACACCTAGATTAGCGGAAACACCAAGTGGTATGCTAAATGCGATTGGTCTTCAGAATCCAGGGGTAGAGGCGGTTATCAATGAAGAGATACCATGGTTAACGCAATTTGATGTACCTATTATTGTTAACGTAGCTGGTTCTATGACAGAGGATTATATTGAAGTAGCTGAGAGGATTTCCGCTGTAAAAGATGTGGCGATGATTGAATTAAATATATCCTGTCCAAATGTAAAGCAGGGTGGAATCGCCTTTGGAACGGATAAGAAGGTTGCCCATGAGCTAACGAAGGCAGTAAAGAAGGCAAGTCAGGTCCCTGTTTATGTCAAATTGTCTCCCAATGTAACGGATATTGTAGAAATGGCGGAAGCAGTGGCGGAAGCGGGAGCAGATGGCTTAAGCATGATCAATACTCTACTTGGTATGAGATTTGATTTAAGGACAAGAAAGCCAATTCTAGCCAATCAAACAGGAGGTTTATCTGGACCTGCCATCAAGCCAGTGGCATTACGGATGATTTATGAAGTATCAAAGCGTGTAGCCCTTCCAATTATCGGTATGGGAGGAATTACGACTGCAGAGGATGTTGCTGAGTTTTTCTTAGCAGGAGCATCAGCAGTTGCTGTAGGTACTGCCAATTTTGTAGATCCCTATGTGATGCCCAAAATTATTCAGGATTTAGAACGAGTGCTAGATGAAATGGGTGTAAAAAGCATCACTGAATTAACTGGAAAAGGGTGGAGTTAATATGCCATTTGATATGGAAAAGAGAGGAATAGAAGAACGGTTGATTGTTGCCCTTGATGTGAAAAATTCCGATGAAGCTTTAGAACTTATTGCGAAATTAGAAGGACAGGCTAGCTATGTTAAAGTAGGCATGGAGCTCTTATATGGAACAGGGTACGCTCGTAATGAAAAGCTTAAAAGCATGGGATTACATATTTTTTTGGATGTCAAAATGCATGATATACCTACTACTGTAGGCAAAGCTTCGGCTCAGCTAACACGATTAGGGGTAGATATGTTTAATCTGCATATTGCAGGTGGGATACACATGATGGAAGAAGCTAGAAATCAGATGGGAAAAGTCCTGATTTCAGGACAACAAAGACCAAGGCTGATTGGTGTTACGCAATTAACCAGTACGGATGATCGAATGCTTCAAGAGGAAATAGGAATAGCTACTACAGTAGCAGACACCGTAATACGCTATGCACGGTTAGCGAAGCAAGCAGGTTTAGACGGAGTGGTATCCTCCCCGATGGAGGTGCAAGGGATTAAACAAGCTTGTGGAAAGGATTTTTTAACGGTTACTCCAGGAATTCGTTTAGCAGGAGGAGATGTTCATGATCAAAAAAGAATCACTACGCCAAAGCAGGCGATAGAAATTGGTAGTGATTATCTTGTTATTGGTCGAGCAGTAACTCAAGCAGATAACCCTGCAGAGGTTTTTGCTTCAATTGTGGGAAGCTTACTATAGTCGAAAGAAAAAGGATCAATAATGGAAAGTGTTAGGAATGCAGAATACCAAATAAATGGTAATAATTAGGAGGGAATTATGTTATCAAGGGAAGAGATTTTATCTATATTTGAAAAGACTGGAGTGTTGAAGGAAGGGCATTTTATCTTAACGTCTGGGCGTCATTCCTCTCAATATATGCAAATGGCACAGGCTTTACAGTATCCTGAGTATACATCTACATTGTGTGCAAGCTTAGCAGAATCTTTTAAAGATAGTCAAATAGATGTTGTCGTTTCACCTGCAGTAGGTGGTATTATAGTAGGTTATGAAATATCACGGGTTTTAGGTGTGAAAAACGTTTTTTGTGAAAGAGAAAACGGACAGATGACATTACGTCGTGGTTTTGAGATTGAGCCAGGACAACGGGTGCTAGTTGTAGAAGATGTAGTTACAACGGGTGGTTCTGTAAAAGAAGTAATCTCCGTTGTTGAAGAAGCAGGTGCTGATGTTGTTGGTGTAGGTGTCTTAGTGGATCGTAGTAACGGAAAAACAGATTTTGGCTATCCATTTTATTCGCTATTATCAATAGAGATAAAATCCTATGATCCAGAAGAATGTCCCTTATGTATAGAAGGGAAGCTACCAGCAATTAAACCAGGAAGTCGCAGCTTGTAGATAAAGTCCAATTTCTGCGTTGCTTCTCAATCTAGGACTCTTACGTATTTCTGTATACGCAGCGATTCCTAGATTTCGTCGCGCCTTGACCTAGTACTTTCTTTACAAGCTGGCTTCTGACAACCTTCTCGTCAGTCTGAGGAACTGTAGTAAATCGTACTACTCTTGCTCGTTTTACTACAGTTTCTTTTTATTTAACATGAGTACTATTAACCTGTTTTTCGTTTTAATTCCACTTGTTTGGTTTCCATCCGATCATTTCCCATTAGAAGAATAAAAATGAATGCAGCAATAACTGCAATAAGTGACCATTGAAAAACGGTTGCAATAGAATCGGCTAAAGCCAACGTCATTTTATCCAGAACAAATGATGGAATGGTTGCACGTACTTCCGGCTGTAATAGTACTCTTGGATCTACGATGTTACTTGCCATTGGTGAATTCCCTATCATATTTTGCAATTGTGTTTTTAATATTTGCGTTTGAATAGCACCAAAAACGGTAACTCCTAATGCAGAACCAATGGTTCGAAAAAAAACAACAGTTGAGGTTGCCGATCCACGTTGATTCATCTCCAATTGATGAAGAGAGGTCAAACTCATAATTGGGAAGGAGATTCCAATTCCCATCCCAGCTATAATCATGTATAAGGTAACCAGTAAGCGGGATGTATCTACCGATAAGGTACTTAATAATGACATCGCAATGAGTAATAATAATACGGAGCCTAACATGATACGTCGATAGGTAAATTTATTTGCAGAAAATCCTCCTATTTGGCTTCCTGTAACAACACCAAGCATCATTGGTGTCAATATCTGTCCTGCACTGCTTGCAGTACCACCAAAAACCCCTTGAACAAAGAGTGGAATATAGGTGGCTCCAGAAATGAGCATCGCTCCATATAAAAAGCTTACACCTTGACTAGAGGTAAATAAACGTCTTTTAAATAAGGCGATGGGTACGACGGGTTCTTCTACTCGCTGTTCTATTTGTAAAAAGATAAAGAGAAGAAGTGCAAAGGAAATAAAAAGACTAATAATCATCAAGGAATTCCACGCATACTCTTTCCCACCTAATTCTAAAGCAAACATTAAGCTTAGAATGGAAAAAACAAGTATAATCGTTCCCAACCAATCTATTTTTTTCTTCACAAGCTTTATTGATTCAACATAGTATCTGAACAATAGGACAAAGGAGGCAATTCCTATAGGAACATTGATATAAAATATCCATCTCCAATTGATATAGTCTGTGAAATAAGCACCTATAATTGGTCCAAAGACACTAGATAATCCAAATACAGCTCCAAAAAGTCCCTGCATCTTTCCTCTTTTCTCAGCAGGGAATATATCAAAGATAATAGCAAAGGAGATTGGCATCATAGATCCCCCGCCTATTCCTTGAATGGCACGATAAATAATTAATTGAAGCATATTTTCTGCTGTGCCGCTTAAAATAGAACCAAGTAAAAAAACACTTAGCCCAAATAAGAAAAAACGTTTACGTCCATACATATCGGATAATTTACCAAAAAGCGGCATAGATACAACGCTTGCAATCATGTAAGCAGAAAAAACCCATATAAACTTTTCTAGTCCACCAAGCTCAGAAACAATGGTAGGCATTGCCGTTGATACGATCGTTTGATCTAATGAAGCCATAAATATTCCAAATAACAATCCCGTTACAACAAAACGTATATTAGATTTCGTTACATTCATTTTTTTCCTCTCTCTTTGCCAAATGTGGCCACATAAAAGATTATACTCAAAGAGTTAAGTATAATACAATACCTTAAAGGTATAAAGGGTGAAACGATATAAGTGTAGGAACGCCTAAATGTATAATTACAACTTTTGAAGGAATTATTCTTTTTAATCTAGAATGAAAAGATAATATGAAGGAGTGAAGCTATGAAGAAAACACTAGTAAGTCGAAACTTCTATAACCGGTTTGAAGAAGAGTTGAATAAGCATCAAGCAGAAGGGCGAATTAGTGAAGAACAAGTAGGGGGAATGTTGGAAACCTATGAACTAAAGGAAAAAATATCGTTTATTAAAGTAATTGTTACCTTAAGTGTTATTCTCATCGGCCTAGGAGTGTTAAGCTTTATAGCAAGTAATTGGATACTTTTTGGAAAGGCAACTAAGTTCTTTATTATTGTGATTGCTTATGTATTGGCTAGTATCGCTGGAATGAAAATAGAGAAAATATATCCAAAAACTGGTCGAAGTCTAATCTACTTAAGTATAGTTATTTTTGGTGCAGGAATTTTTCTAATTGGCCAAACCTTTCATTTTGGTGGTCGTTTTACAAGTGCTTTCTTATTATGGGCACTTGGAATTATCCCGTTGACGATAATGCTAAAGGATAAAGGGATGTTTACTTTTCTTCATCTATTATTACTTGTATATCTAAATGGGCAATATGTGTATGATGATTTTCCTATTTTTTTACTGATTATCATTCCATTTCTTTACTATGCTAATAAACGATTCGAAGTTAGTTGGACTATTTTCTTCACGAACCTTGTTACTTTAAATTTCGTCTGGTATATCTTAGATGAATGGATGCATGTAGAGAATGACCTGATTATATTACTCTTTTTTATCATTGGATTACTTATGTATTACTTTCCTTTTTCTTTTTATCAAGCGATATATAGATTGCAGGGTATGGCGATATTTGGTATTTTTGGTTGGGTATTGACATGCGATAACACTTGGAATGATTATGTTTGGATTAGGAATATCGATCTTCCATTCAACATAATATTTACTCTTATCTATGTGCTGCTATTGTTGTATTTCGTTCGCAGGGAGAGTCTAATAGCATTATTTTTTATTGGCTTGACCATTTTAAGATTTTATTTTGATGAAATGTATGATTTCATGCCGAAATCAATCTTTTTCCTCACTTCTGGTTTACTCTTATTAGGTTTTGGCTATTATTTTGAACGAAAACGAAAGCAGCTGAAGGAGGAAAATAAATGAGAAAAAAAACGATACTTCTATCTATTGCTATTGTTTTCCCTATGATTATTATGCTGGGTATGAGTATTGTCCCTATCATGACCTATTTATTTGGTGAAGAAATTATTTTGGAAACAGTGCCTGTAGATCCAAGAGATATTTTCCGAGGGGATTATGTATTTCTAAATTTTGTGATTAATGAAGTGGATAAGGACTTATTTCCTGAGGAATTGAATCAAAGGGAAATGGTTGAAAAATACAGACATAAAAAGCTATATGCTATTTTAAAAAAGAATGGGAATGTTTACGAGGTAGAACGGATGACATTGGCAAAACCAGATCATGAATATTACCTGAGAGCAAATATCAATTTGTACATCCCGCTTAATGAGATGGATTGGAATAAGGTTCATGTAGAGTATGATATTGACCGTTTTTTTGTTCCAGAGAATACAGGAAAGCATTTAGAAGAAATGTCTAGAGAAGGGAACTTGTTAGCAAGGATAAAAATCTGGCATGGTTATCCTTTGTTGATGGAAATATACCCCAAAGAGGGATGATATTATATACTACTGTTGTACGAAATGGAGGAGAGATTATGCAAGAATACACATTAAAAAACGGAGAAATATTAATTATTCGTGAAGCAGTAAAGCAGGATGCTCAGGCTGTAATAGATTATGTTAAGCAGATTGCTGGTGAATCAGATTTCCTTACCTTTGGAGAAGGGGAATTTAATGTTCCTGTTGAAGCTGAGGAGGAAATCTTAGAAGCAAGTCAAAGAGCAGATAATCAGCTATATCTTCTTGCTGAAATGAATGGTGAAATAGTAGGGTCTTTGAACTTTATGGGTGGGAAACGACCTAGAACAAAGCATATCGGTGAGTTTGGTGTCAGTGTTTTAAAAGAATATTGGAATCAGGGAATAGCAAGGAAGCTATTGGAATATCTGATTACATGGGTAAAAGAATCTAAAGTTGTTCGTAAAATCAATTTAAAGGTTAGAGCTGATCATCAACGGGGAATCCATCTTTATGAAAGTATAGGTTTTGTACGTGAAGGTCGGATTACAAGAGCTATGTACATTAATGGCTTATTTTATGATAATTTTGAAATGGGAATGGAGATAGATTAACCATAATGAAGGACGAATAATATATAAAGATGTGGGGGCTATAAGATGAGTGGATTTAGTAAGCTATTTTGGGGTTTTTTGTTTTTTTTCGATTTTCGATTACAAGGGGTGGATGTACTACCAGATTTCATAGGTTATCTGTTTTTTTATGCAGGATTATCTGCCTTGGCAACAAAAAGCCTTCATTTTGTTGAAGCAAATAAATATACGATTCCATTAGTTGTGTTATCATTATTTGATATATATCAAGTACAACAACCAATTGATTCCTTTCATTTCAGTGCATTTAATTTTGCAATCATGCTGATAGGTTTAATTGGTCTTGTATTAGACCTTCTGGTCGTTTTTCATATAACATCTGGAATTGGGGAATTAGCACAAAAAAATGATGATTTTGATTTAAAAAATAAAGCTTTAACTAGATGGAAGTATTATTTATTTATAAAACTAGCATCCTATTTCACTATCTTTTTAGTGTTTATCGTACCTAATCTGCTGATTATGCTTATCATTCCAATATTCATTATTGGTGTTATTGTATTTATTCTTATGATGATGTTAATGAAGCAGGCGGATGAAACGTTTTGTAATTCTCATCGAAGATTAAATTAGTTAAACTTAATGAGCGATAGAGACATTTATCTTTTTGCGTATTTTTGCATAAATCAGATAAATGTCTTTTTTATATGCCTGCTTTGATATAGAATGAAAAAAAGGAGGAGTGATGAAATGGAAGGGAAGGCAGATACAAGCTTTAAAATCAGTAAACAATTATTTATCACTGCAATGGTTATTTTACTTATTCTTATGATTGGTGCTGGTATTTTAACTAGAGTTGTTCCAACTGGAAGCTATGAAAGGTTTGAAGTAGATGGTCGAATAACGATTAATCCAGAATCGTTCCAGTTTACTGATTTGGAAGCGTACCCTATTTGGCGTTGGTTTACTGCTCCAATCGAGGTATTATGGAGTGCTGATGGGGTAATGGTGATAGCAATAATCCTTTTTATTTTACTTATAGGTGGATCCATAACTGTATTAAATGAAAGTCAAATTTTACAGTACATATTATCAAAGATTGTTTCTAGATTTTCTACCCGTAAATATTATTTAATGGCTAGTACAACATTAATATTTATGCTGTTTGGTGCGTTTATGGGAATCTTTGAAGAAATTATTCCTTTGATTCCCTTTGTCATTGCCTTAGCTTACTTTTTAGGTTGGGATGCGATTACAGGGCTAGGGATGAGTCTATTAGCCGCAGGTTTTGGTTTTTCTGCTGCTATAGCTAATCCGTTCTCAGTAGGTATTGCACAGAAGCTAGCTGGATTACCATTGTTTTCTGGAGCTTGGTACCGAGGAATTACCTTTGTTATTATTTATGGGATATTAATATTTATTTTAATACGCTATGCGAAAAAAATTGAAAGGGAGCCAAAGGCATCGTTAGATTATGAACATTTTATTAAGCATAAAGTAGAGGCGAATCAATTAGATCAGCTGATGGAGGATTCCCCAACATATAATAAGGCGTATCTATTCTTTGTTAGCATTATTGTGATTATGGTGATGATCATAATTAGTACAATTTTTGTAGAAGGATTATCAGACTATTTGTTACCGATTATTGGTCTTCTCTTTTTAATTGGCGGTATAGGTGCCAGTGCACTAGCTGGAATGTCTGTTAAAGAGATTATAAAAACCTTTGGCATCGGAATATTGGGAATTGCTCCTGGTATTGTACTTATTTTAATGGCAACTAGTGTAAAGCATATTATTTTTCAAGCAGGTATTATGGATACCATTCTTTACTATGCCTCTAACTATATCTCTCATGCCTCTCCGTTTACTGCTATTATGCTAGTTTACCTTCTTGTGTTGTTTTTGAACTTTTTCATTGGTTCAGCAACGGCAAAGGCGTTTTTAATCATGCCTATTATTGTGCCTTTAGCTGATTTAATAGGGATGAATAGACAGATGATGGTTTTAGCCTTTGCGTTTGGAGATGGATTTAGTAATGTACTGTATCCAACCAATGCTGTATTACTAATTGGTTTAGGACTGGCTAATATAAACTATACTACTTGGTTTAAATGGATTTTTAAACTACAACTTATCATTTTTGCTATTACAAGTATTCTACTTTGGGTTGCTTTAATGATTGATTATGGGCCATTCTAAGGAGGAACAGCGATGAAACAAAATAAACAATTATTTCATGATACCTATGAAGTTTCTAAGGATCAATTTATCAACTCCCTTTCAGAAGTGAAAAAATATTGGAGCTCTGCTAGATTAATAAAAAAACAGATAGGAAATGGGGAAGAGGATCTAAGCATTGATATCATAGAAGCGGAAGCAATTGAAGAAAAAAAACAATTGCTTATTCTTACTACAGGGTTGCATGGGGTAGAAGGGTATGTTGGAGCTGCAGTGCTACAGCTATTTATTGAAGAATTTCTCTCAGCATTTAATCCTTTAGATACTGGTATCGTATTGGTTCATGCAATAAATCCTTGGGGAATGAAGCATAAAAGAAGATTTAATCAAAGTAATGTCGATTTAAATCGTAATTTTATTTTCAACTGGGAGAAGCTAGATCTCGGTATTAACCATCAATATAGAACTGCAGAACCTTTTTTTAATCCATTGGATAAGATAAAGTCTGGAATTGAAAATCAAGCTAATTTTACTTTTTCTTTTATAAAAATGCTTACTCGTTTAGGTGTTAAAGGGATTTCTAATGCCTTGTTGCTTGGGCAATATGAATTTTCCAAAGGTATCTATTTTGGTGGAGAAGGCTATGAAGAGAATACTAGCTTTATGATTGATCTCTATCGAAACTATATAGCGCAATATGAAGAAATCGTTTTGTTAGATATCCATACTGGTTACGGTCCAAGCAATCAAATGTCAATTGTAAATTCTGGCTTGGAGAAGAAAAGCTCAGAGGAGTTAAGTAAGCTTTTTTCTTATCCCTTAGTTCAAAAAACAAATCCAGAGGAATTTTATGCGATTAATGGCGATATGATGGATTATCTATACTCCTTACAGCATGAGGAATTTCCTAATAAGGATCTCTATGCTGCTGCTTTTGAATTTGGAACCCTTGGAGAGTCATTGATAGCGAACATTAAGTCTTTAAAGGCGTTAATCTTGGAGAATCAATTGTATTGGAACGGTTCCACTGATCAAAAGCAGTCAGATCGTGTGAAGGAGGCTTTTCTACAATTGTTTTATCCAAGTGAACCTCAATGGAGAGATAAGGCAGTGGCAGATGCAAGACAGGCTTTTGAAGGGATACTTAAGGTAAGGAATTTCATAGACTAGTAGAGAAACCCCCCTATTGTTTTTTAATAACAATAGGGGGGTAACTTATGAGGGATACACATTAATGTTCGGTATTAGCTACTTTTAGTTAATTGCTTTGTCTAGAGGTACATATTCTAGATTTAAGCTGTTTGCTACTGCTTCATAGGTAACAAAGCCGTTTATTACGTTTACACCTTTTGCTAATGCATTGTTATCTTGAATTGCTTTTAAATACCCTTTATTAGCAATTTGTAGTGCGTATGGAATCGTTACATTGGTCAAGGCAAATGTGGAGGTTCTTGCGACAGCACCAGGCATATTTGCAACTGCATAATGTACAACCCCATGTGTTACATAGGTAGGTTCACTATGTGTAGTAACACGATCAATTGTTTCGATGGAACCACCTTGGTCAATCGCAACGTCAACAATCACTGAACCTGGAGTCATTTGTTTTACCATATCTTCAGTAACTAGCTTTGGTGCTCTTGCTCCTGGGATTAGAACCGCTCCGACTACTAAATCTGCTTCTTTTACTGCTTTTGTTATATTATAGCTGTTGGACATGATGGTATTAATTTGACCACGGAATATATCATCTAAATAACGGAGACGATCTGGATTTAAATCAATAATCGATACATTTGCTCCTAATCCTAATGCCATTTTCGCTGCGTGAGTACCTACGATTCCGCCACCAATAATTGTTACGTTTGCTGGTTGAACTCCTGGTACTCCACCAAGAAGGACACCTTTTCCACCCTTTGGCTTTTCTAAAAATTGAGCTCCGATTTGGATAGACATTCTTCCTGCTACTTCACTCATTGGTGTGAGAAGTGGAAGAGAGCCATTGTCTAACTGAACGGTTTCATAAGCGATAGCTACTACCTTGTTATCCATCAATGCTTTTGTTAATTCAGGCTCTGGTGCTAAATGTAAATAAGTAAATAGAATAAGTCCTTCACGGAAGTAGGTATACTCGGATGGAAGAGGTTCTTTAACCTTCATAATCATATCTGCTGTATCCCAAACCTCTTTTGCAGAATCTAATATGTTTGCACCAACTTCTTTAAAGTCTGCATTTGTGAATCCGCTTCCAAGTCCGGCATCAGTTTCAATATAAACAGTATGTCCAGCTTTAAGAAAAGCTTCTACCCCTGCTGGAGTAATTGCAACACGATTTTCATTATTCTTAATTTCTTTAGGTACTCCTATTTTCATTTTACTTACCCCTTATAAAATAAATATTTCTTAGCTTCAGTATATAGAAGAAAAAAGTATATTTCTATGTATAGAAAAGAGAAAGAAAAAAAAATCCTTTGTAGAATTCTACAAAGGATTATCTATATCTTTCCATTTTTAGATCAAGATAAAGGGCAATTTTTTGATTTGGGTTCTTTAAATCTATCTGGCCAATTTCAGTAATTCGTTTTAAGCGATAATTTAATGTATTGACATGAATATGAAGTGCCTTTGCCGCTTCGTTAAAATTGTTATCCTTGTTTATATAGACCTCAAGAGTTTCTAGAAGCTGGCTTCCATGCTGTTTATCATATTCCTTCAATTTTAATAAGGTAGGGTTTTGATACCTATCCTTCTTTCTCTTTTCCAAAAGAACATCTAGAAACTGATAGATACCTAAGTCCTGATAATTATGAATAGTATTGGTTTCCTCACTAAATTTGTCCTTTATCTCTAATACAGTTAACGCTTCCTTGTAGCTTTCTTCGATATTTTCCACACCATTATAAAGTCCTCCATAGCTTCCGATAACGGAAAGGTCCATTTTTTCTTTCATCTGATTAACAAAGGTATCAATATACTGATAAACGTCTCTTTGTGAATGCAACAATGTAAAGGGAGATGCCAATAAAATAAGATTGTTTAGATCAATGGTATAGAGATGAATATTTAACTGCTGTGTTATTAGTAAGTAATCTATTTGATTTTCTAGGCTTGCATTGATTTCATTTGGAAAATGGAAAACAATAACCGTTGAATAAGAAGGAGGAGTAATCCCTTTAGAAATAAGCTTTTTATTTATTTCTATCTCCTTTTTTATATGTCCAGTAAGAAGCTGCCAAAATATTTCTTGTCTTCCTTCTTCCTTTTTATTTTTTCGGTTATGTAGCTGAATAAGGTATTTTTTTGCAACTAGGGCTGCCTTTTCTAAAAAGATTAATTCACTATCTTCTAAAGGACGCTCAATTTCTAGTGTCCATATATAACCTATTACTTCATGATTGTTATCTAATATAGAAATAGCGACTCGATCCCCTAAACCAATCTCATCGATTTTTTTTACACGTATTGCTTTTTCACTTTTTAATAGGGAAGGGATAACACCATGCTTCCAAAGGCTATTTATTACCCTATCAGGGACTCTCCTACCAATAATTGTCGCCACTCTAGCAGGGTCAGTACGGTCATCGTGTGTGCTGTATGCGATTAAACGATGGTTGGCATCTTCGATTGTAATTGGACATGTTAACTCCTTACTTATGTGCTCAACAAAATCTTCTATATCTTCAAAGTTATTCTCTAATTTTAAATCCTTTGGATGTGAATTCATGTAATCACCTCTATAGTGAATAAATGGGTATAAGCTTTTTACTTAATAAACAGTTTCTCTTTCACTAGGTAATGATGGATTAAAATGACTATGATAGAATAATATAGAGTAAGTAGAATAGGATAAGAGCTTTTACAAAAAGTATACCAATCTATTGCATGAAGAGAAAGCACAAAATTTACTATTGGTTTAGATATATACTTTGAAAAAATAGTTAATTGGAGGAATGAATAATGAAGGATAATCTATGGAATGCGTTTCAAATCATGCTGGATAATTGGAATAGGATGCTATCTAGTGAAATGGACCAGGCTGAAGAGGATGCAGACCAATTTGAGGCTTCCTTCTATCAATTTATTGATATTTTCCGTGAATGGTTTTTTCAACGTGAAGAAAAACCTCAGCATATTGATGAAGTGTTGGCAATTACTGAGGTAAAGGATTTAATCGAACAGGTTCCTGCGCCTTTAATGATTAATGTTCAAACAGAATTAGAGATAATGTTAGAAGAAGGCTTGAATAAGAGGTGATAAAATGAAGGTTTTAGTTGCTGGAGGGACTGGATTCGTAGGAAAGGTATTGATTAAGCAATTACTTGCTGATAGCTTTCAGGTTGTTATTTTGACAAGGAACAAAGAGCAGTGGAAAAGTTATTTTAATAATCAGGTAGATATCGTGGAATGGAAACCTTCGCATAAGCTACCAGATTTACCTATTTTAAAGAATATAGATTTTGTTATTAATCTAGCTGGAGAGTCAATAGGAAGTGGACGTTGGACGAATGGGAAGAAGGAAAGAATATTAGCTAGTCGAATAGATACAACGAATGGAATTGTGCAAGCAATAAGAGAAGGGGTAATTGTTCCAAAGGCATTGATTAATGCATCTGCAGTAGGGTATTATGGTCCGCATAGGGATGAATTGATTACGGAGAGGGATAGAAATGGAAAGGATTTTTTAGCTAATGTGAGTCAAGCATGGGAGGAAGAGGCAAATAAGGCAAAGGAATTAGGAACCCGCGTTGTGACACTAAGAATAGGAGTGGTTCTCGGTCAAGAAGGGGCATTGCAGCAAATGAAGCTCCCATTTACCTTCTTTATGGGCGGAACAATAGGTAATGGTGAACAATGGTTTTCCTGGATTCATATTTATGATCTCGTACAGATGATTATTTTTGCTTTAACAAATGAAGATATTCAAGGCCCGATTAATGCTACATCTCCAAATCCGGTTAAGATGAAGGATTTTCATCAGATATTAGGTCATGTACTTAAAAGACCTTCCTGGCTACCAGTTCCATCCTTTCTCTTACGAGTGATTTTAGGAGAAATGGCAGATATGCTTGTTCAGGGACAACGTGTTATCCCCAAAAAAATAGTGGATGATGGTTATGAGTTCACATTTCATACAGTAGATGAAGCGTTAGGAGATTTGTTGTGACACTTTTCACATTTTTTTAACCAAAAGGATATACTTCATCAACAAATGTATAGTAAAATGGGTGATAAATATAGAGAAAAAGGTGAGATGATGTTTCCAAAAATTGATGATAAAATAGAAAATATTATTAAATCGATCGAAGTCATTTTAGCAATAATTTTAGTATTAACCGTTGTAGCCGAAGGTGTATATATCGTTTTTGATTTATTGGAGCTAATCAAAACGCATAACATCGTTACTCAATCCCAAGAAGTGTTAGACCATTTTTTAATTTTGGTTGTAACACTTGAATTTGCAATTATGTTAATTCGTAAGAATCCTTTTGCTGTTGTAGATATTTTTATGATTGCTTTAGCGAGGAAAGTAATTCTGGAATATGATAGACCAATGGATTATTTAATTGCAGCAATTATCTTTACGATATTAATTATCATTAGAAAAACCTTAATAAAGAAAAAGAATATATAGTAAAAAGTGAAATAAGGTGAAATTAGCCTGCTAAGGTTCTGGCAGGTTTTTTTGTGCAGGATTTTTGCTAGAAGCATAGAAAGATATTATAATGGTTTTTTTAGGATATACTTGGTAATAAGAGAAGGAGTTTTAATAGGAGGAGTGAAGGTTTTGCTATCATTTTATAAAAAATATGGACGAACAGCTTTTGATATTGGGCTAATTATTCTTACGGTATTTCTCATTATGTTTATATTTAGCTATTTATATCGTATTGGAAAACCAATATTTTTTGCTATTATCATTTATTTTATGATTGAGCCATTGGCAGCATTTTTACATAAAAAAGGATTAAAAAAGATCACAGCTTCGACGATATCCATTATTATATTTATCTTAATCATCGTTGGTACACTTGTTACAGTGGGTGTAATCTTTACTACACAAATTAATCACTTAGCTGATGCTATTCCTAAATATGTGGATTATTTACAAGAAAATATAATCATTCAAGAAAAATATATTAGCGAAAAGATTGAAGCAATTCCACCAGAATGGGTTGATAAAGCAAGAGAGGGCATTGTTGAACTAGTGAAGAAAGGATCTGCATTGTTTTCAAATCTATCAGTATTTTTACAAGGTGTTGCATCTTATCTAACTTCTATATCAACATTTATTATTAACTTCATCATTGGGCTGATTTTAGCCTACTTTTTAAGTATTGAAAGTGATAGCTGGAAGCGTGTTACCGATGAAAAAACGCCTAACACCTTTAAACAAGCGTATTTCTTTTTAAAGGAAAATGTGCTAAAGGGAATCGTACTTTATTTGAAAGCACAATTGAAGCTAATCAGTTTTACCTTTGTGATTATTTTTATAGGGCTTTTGCTGTTAGGGATAAATAATGCATTTTCGATTTCTGTATTAGCAGCTGTTTTTGATCTTCTCCCTCTTTTAGGCGTTTCTACTGTTTTTATTCCATGGATTATCTATTTAATCATTGTAGGGGAAACATTTACGGCAATATGGTTAGCTGCTTTATGGTTTATCGTTATTGTTTTTAGACAAATTGCTGAGCCCAAAATCACAGGAGACTCTTTAGGTGTCTCTGCGTTTACCATGCTATCGTTTATGGTTATTTCCTTATCTCTTTTTGGGGTAGCAGGAATTATTCTTTCTCCTGTCTTGCTTATCTTAATTAAAGCACTGTACGATCAAGGATATTTAACAAAGTGGATTCATTTACCTGAGGAAGAGTACAACCGAGAAGGGTAAATACAAGCTGGTATACTGATGGTTTTTTCCTCAGTATGCCAGCTTATTAATTAACTGTTGGTACGTAATTGTTTAACAAGATTTTCATCAGGGGTTACATAGAGCGTTTTTTGATTATCATAGATAACAAAGCCTGGCTTTGCACCGTTTGGTTTTTTTACATATTTAATGAGCGTATAATCTACAGGCACCTGGCTTGAAAGCTTTGCTTTACTAAAATATGAGGCTAGCATTGCTGCTTCATATAGTGTTTGTTCATCAAATTCCTTTGATCGAATGACAACATGAGAGCCTGGTATATTCTTGGTATGAAGCCAAGTATCATTTGAGGCAGCTAAATGGTGAGTCAAGTATTCATTTTGATAGTTATTTTTTCCTACATAAATGGTCATCCCCTCAGATGAGGTGAAGGACTCTATTTCTGGCTTTTTATTTTTTCTTCGGTTAATTTTTTTCTTTGCTTTTAAGTAGCCTTGCTCGGTTAATTCCTCTCGAATGTCTTCAATATCCTTTACGTTTGCATTTTCTAGCTGAGTCAAAATGGTATCTAGGTATTCTAGTTCTGCTTTTGTTTTTTTCTGTTCCCTATCAATATAAGTAAGGCTGGTTTTTAGCTTATTATATTTCTTGAAATAGGCTTGTGCATTATCAGAGGGTGACTTTATTGGATCTAGTGGTATTGTCATTTCTCTTTGATTTTCATCGTAATAGTTAATGACTGTCACTTCTTTATCTCCTCGTTTTACTAGATGAAGGTGAGCAGTAATTAATTCTCCATATAGCTGATAGGTTGCTGCATCCTTTGCTTGAGTTAAGTCTTGCAATAGGTGTTCTATTTTTTTCTCGTTTTTATTTTTTTCAATCTGTACTATTTTCGATAAATCCAAGGCCTTCTGTCGAACGGTATCACGTTCTGCTTTTTGTTCATAAAACATGGCTAAGCATTGATTAATAGAGGAGAGGGAATTGGTTTCTCCTTTTATATAGGTTAATGGAAATATTGAAAAATCAGCTTTCTGTTCGCCATTAACGATAGACGGCTGATAATGGTGTCCTTTCGTTTGCTCCATCCATTGCTTGAAGGCATTCCAAAGCTTTTCCTTTGTAGGTAATACCGCTTGATAAAGAATCTCTTTAGCAATAGCTGGACTTAATCCAGTAAAGCTGTCTACAAGCTGTTTATCTAATTTTCCTTCATTAAAACGAAGGCTGGATAAAAATTGTTCCTGATTTGCTTCTAGCGGATTGATTTTATTTTGCTCTGGAGGTGCTTTGTACTCTCTTCCAGGCAACACCTGCCGATAGCTGCTGATTGCTGCATTTACATGATGAATCCCGTCTATGATTAGATTGGTTTCAGGATTAATCAAAATAATATTACTATGCCTTCCCATAATTTCAATAATCAAACGCTTTAGTTGTAAATCACCCAACTCATCTCTTACTCTAATATCTAAATGAATGATTCGTTCAAGGTCGATCTGTTGGATGTTTTCAATAATTCCACCTTCTAGATGCTTTCTTAGTAGCATACAGAACATAGGTGGCTCTATTGGATTAACGAAGCTTTTATCGGTTAAATAGAGACGTGGATAGGTTGGATTAGCCGATATAATAAGGCTAGAAGCGTTTCCTTTTCCCCGTAAATGAAGAACTAAATCGCTTTGATGTGGTTGATATATTTTATGAATTCTTGTATGGATAATTTCTTGTTCTAACTCATGAACTAACGCTCGAGTCACAAAGCCGTCAAAGGGCATTTTCTTCACCTCAATACTAGATTAAAAGATAATCGGATGTTGACACCATTAAATAATGTAAATGTTTGTGCCTATAAGTATAATTCACTTTTATCGATAGGACAAATTTTTAGAGGAAGTAATAGCTTTCACCTACTAAAAAGGATTATTATGAAGCTTTAGATAAAATGAACCTTTTTTTTCTGGCATTTTTTAAAGCTCGTCTGAATAAAGTTACCTTGACAGGGATTAGGTGAAGGAGGGAAGAAAGTGTCAAAATATAAATGGCATACAATAACGACGGAGGATATCCTTGAACATTTTCATGTGACAAAGGAGATGGGATTGTCTTCTACTACTGCTGAAAAGCATTTAAAAGCATACGGATTAAATCAATTAGACCAGAGTGAAGGGATTTCACCAATATCCCTTTTTCTCAGCCAATTTAAAGATTTCATGGTTATCGTCTTGTTAATCGCTACCTTAATATCTGGTTTATTAGGGGAATACACCGATGCGGTGACGATCATTGCGATTGTTATTGTTAATGCGATTCTGGGGTTTACCCAGGAGTATCGAGCAGAAAAATCATTAAAGGCTTTAAAGGAAATGGCAGCACCAAACGCAACGGCTATTCGGGATGGTGTATTACAAACAATCCCAGCCATTGAAGTTGTTCCAGGTGATATAGTAAAGCTAGAAGCAGGAGACCGTGTTCCTGCTGATATCAGACTAATAGAGGTTCATGATTTATATATGGAGGAATCCGCGTTAACTGGGGAGTCCTTACCAGTAAGTAAACGAAACAGCAATATAAGCGATGAAAACATCTCTCTTGGTGATCAAAAAAATATGGGCTTTATGGGGACGTTAATCCTTAAAGGAACAGGTGTAGGAGTGGTTGTCGAAACAGGAATGAATACGGAAATGGGTAAAATAGCAGATCTGATTCAACATACAGATGAGATGGACACTCCACTGCAAAGAAGGCTAGAACAGCTAGGGAAAATACTCATTGTATTAGCTTTGGCGTTAACAGCCTTGGTTGTTGTAACGGGAATATGGCATGGACATGATACCTATACCATGTTTTTAGCTGGAGTTAGTCTAGCGGTCGCCGCGATACCTGAGGGACTTCCTGCAATTGTTACCATCGCATTAGCCCTTGGCGTACAAAGAATGATTAAAAGAAAAGCGATTGTAAGAAAGCTGCCATCGGTAGAAACTTTAGGCTGTGCAACTGTTATCTGTTCTGATAAAACGGGCACATTAACCCAAAATAAAATGACAGTAACCAATCTATGGCTTGGCGGACAGGAAATGAACGTGACAGGGACTGGATATGAGCCTGTCGGAGAATTTTATCATGGAGCTTATGATATTAATCCTGAAAGAAATGATGCGCTTAAAACATTATTAGAAATAGGTGTGCTATGTAATAATGCTTCTTTAATAAAGGAACAGGAAAAAGGAGTGTTTAAAAAGAAAAAAACCACTTGGTCGATTCAAGGTGATCCAACGGAGGCTGCCTTAGTTGTATTGGGAGCAAAGGGGAATATTTTAAAGCAAGATGTAGAAAGAAAATGGCATCGTACAAATGAATTTCCATTTGATTCAGCTAGAAAAATGATGTCTGTTATTGTTCAAAAGGAAGGAAAAAAAGTAATTGCAGTAAAAGGGGCACCAGACATTCTTTTAAATCGTTGTTCGTCAATAATATGGAATGGGAAAATTACAGCTTTGACCCCAGTCTTAAAGACTAAGGTAAAGGAATCAATCGAGCAGATGGCGAGTCAAGCACTGCGAAATTTAGGCTTTGCTTATAGAGAGATGAAGCAAGGGGAGCACATAAAAGGGGAACAGGATACAGAAAAAAATTTAATTTTTGTTGGGATAGCAGGAATGATTGATCCTCCACGTGAAGAGGTGAAGCAGGCAATATTAAAGACAAAGCTTGCAGGTATGAAAACAGTAATGATTACAGGAGATCATCAAACTACAGCAAATGCCATCGCAAAGCAGCTACATATCTTACCGCCTCATGGTTTGTCGGTCAACGGGCAAGCTTTAAATCATATGTCGAATGAGGAATTTATGGACAAAGTGGATGATATCTATGTATATGCAAGGGTATCACCTGAACATAAATTAAAGATTGTAAAAGCGTTACAGGAGAAGGGTCATGTTGTAGCAATGACTGGTGACGGCGTTAATGATGCTCCTGCGATTAAAGCAGCGGATATCGGAATTTCTATGGGGATTTCAGGAACAGATGTGACCAAAGAAGCGTCCTCCCTTATTTTGAGCGATGATAATTTTGCCACCATTGTTGCTGCTATTGAAGAGGGTCGAGGGATTTATGATAATATTCGTAAGTTTATTCGCTATTTACTAGCCTCCAATGTGGGTGAAATATTAACCATGTTCTTTGCGATGCTAGCTGGACTTCCTTTGCCATTAGTTCCTATTCAAATCCTCTGGGTGAATCTAGTGACCGATGGCTTACCTGCAATGGCACTTGGTATCGATCCCGCTGAAGAGGACATCATGAATCGACCTCCTAGGGATAGTCGTGAAAGTATCTTTGCTAGAGGGTTAGGCTGGAAGATTCTTAGTAGAGGATTTTTAATTGGGATTGTTACACTAGGGGTCTTTTGGTTAACCTATAAAACCGACCCTTCTAATCTGGTTAAAGCCCAAACCATGGCATTTACCACCTTGGTCATGGCACAGTTGATCCATGTCTTTGATTGCCGAAGTGATATTTCCGTATTCCATCGCAATTTCTTTGAAAATAAGGCCTTAGTCTTAGCAGTTGTATCATCCATTCTCTTATTAGTAGGGGTTATCTATTTAGATCCATTACAGCCAATCTTCCGTACGGTCGATTTAAGTCTACGTGACTGGTTATTCGCTTTAGGAGCAGCTGCTATACCAACCCTTGCTTTTGGCGTAGGAAAGCTTACACGACGCAGTGTATCTTTAAGAAAGGCGTAAGGGAAATAGGGGATGTAGGGGTAAAAGAATAAGTAAAAGAGTATAAAGATATAGGAGGAAGTTCAACGGTTGAGCTTCCTCTTTTCGTTTTTATGCCCCACATTTTATTGTTTATCAACTATAATAAAACATAACCGCGGATAGTTAAGTAAAAAAGGAGAGAAAGTATATAGTGAGAAAATTACTTTTAATACTCTTAAGTTTATTGGCTTTTATTATAGCTATAATTCTTCTATTTAACATTAAAGTTGATGATTTAGATATTGTAAAAGATAAAAGCTATTTTTCAGATTTTTATGTTAAAGGTGAGAAAGTATATATTCAATGTGAGATTACGATAAAAAATTCTAGCTCTGTTAATAAAGCATTTAAACTTAATGCTATTTTTAAAGATGATGTTGAGTTAGGCTTGCTAAAAGATGAAAATTTGAAAGGCTATAATCAAGCATTAACAAACAATGAATTTGTAATTGCAAAGCAATCTACTTCAAGTATGTCTGTAAGCTTTGTAGGAAATTTCGCTGGAATTAATAAAAAGCATGATAGAAACTTACCTGAAATTGTAATTACTATAGTTGAGTAATTTTATAAAATCATTTTGAGAAGTGAGCAAGAAAATACAAAAAAACCCTGGATTATTTAAGGGTTCTAGCATCAATAATTATACAATTTTTTCAATGATTCTAATAAAATCATTTTCATCGATGGTACCAATTTTTTGTACTAATCTATTACTATCTATTCTATGTATATTTTTACATTTTACATAAGATGATTGGTTTAAAGTATTATCAGTAAGTTTGTCTATTTTTCTTTTCAAATCGGTAATTTTTCTCCCCCTTAGTCAAGCGTATCACACCTTCAATAAATATTATTCTAAAAACAGTGTACGCTTTAAAAGAATATTTAATACTTTTAATAAACCTTTATTTTCGTATTAATCATAACATAAAATTCCATTTTAATGAATACACAATTAAACACTTTTAGGTGTTTATTTCTTTTTTTCCCTTGATGACAGATTTCATTGTATTATAATAGAATAATGATTATAATGGTGAAAATAATAAAGAGAGTGAAAGGGTTTTGGTCTAATGAAATTCACAAAAATGCATGGTCTAGGGAACGATTTTGTAGTTGTTTCCGATTATAGTGATGTTCCAAAAGAAGTAAATAATCTTGCCATCGACATTTGTCACCGTAATTTTGGTGTAGGCGCAGATGGCTTGGTTTTTATTTTACCCTCTACCACAGCGGATGTTAGGATGAGAATTTTTAATGCGGACGGTTCTGAGGCGGAGCAATGTGGTAATGCAATACGCTGTGTGGCGAAATACGTATATGATCATAATATGATTAAAAAAGATGCACTAAGTGTAGAAACTTTGGCAGGGATTCAGCATGTAAAGTTGCATCTAAAAGAGGATGAAGATATAGTTAGTAAAGTGATAGTGGATATGGGAGAGCCTATCTTAAAAGGAGAGTTGGTTCCTACTGCTATTCATCAGGATCAGGTCGTGAATCAATCGGTAGAGGTAGATGGAGTTACCTTCCATTTTACAGCAGTATCGATGGGGAATCCTCATGCCGTCATTTTTGTAGAAAATGCAAAGGATTTTGATGTAGAAAAATGGGGATCAAAAATTGAAACCCACACACTATTCCCGAAGAAAACCAATGTTGAATTTGTTACCGTCAACTCAGACCATGAATTAGAAATGAGAGTGTGGGAGCGTGGCGTAGGACAAACATTAGCATGTGGGACAGGTGCTTGTGCAACTGGTGTTGCTTCAGTGATAACAGGACAAGCGTCAAGGGATGTTACTGTTCGTCTTATAGGCGGCGACTTAAAGGTTGTATGGAGTGAAGAGGATAATAAGGTGTATATGACTGGTGCAGCAGAGGAAGTATTTGTTGGAGAGTGGCTTGGACCAGTAGAATTTTAATATTGCTTATATCAGTGCAAAAGGAGGAAATATTTAAATGGGAGAAATATATATTCAACAATTATTTGCAGAACGTATTGGTGGGAGTCAATACGGGAAAAGCAACGAAATCTATAAGTTTGAAAAAATTAAACGTGCAAAAGTAGAAGCGAAAAAAAATTACCCTGATGTAGAATTATTAGACTTAGGTGTTGGTGAACCAGACCAAATGGCTGACGCTGGAGTAATTGAGGCTTTATATCAAGCTGCTCAAAAGCCTGAAAATAGAGGGTATGCAGATAACGGTGGTAGAGAGTTTAAGGTTGCAGCAGCAGCATATATGAAAAATGTATTTGCAGTTGATGGTATTGATCCAGATAAAGAGGTTGTTCATGTTATTGGGGCAAAAACGGCATTATCGATGCTACCAAGTGCTTTTATTAACCCAGGTGACGTTGTATTAATGACAGTACCAGGCTATCCTATTTTGGGCACGCATACGAAATGGCTAGGGGGAGAGGTTGTCAATCTTCCGCTATTGAAGGAAAATAAATTTTTACCAGATCTTGATGCAATAGATAAGGATACATTGAAGCGTACGAAATTATTGTATTTAAACTATCCAAACAATCCAACTGGTGCTAGTGCAACAAAGGAATTTTTTGAAAAGGTTGTTGAGTTTGCAAAGGATAATGATATCATTGTTATTCACGACGCGGCCTATGCAGCACTTACCTTTGATGGTGTAAAACCATTCAGCTTCCTATCTGTACCTGGAGCAAAAGAGGTAGGAATTGAGATTCATTCCTTATCTAAATCCTACAATATGACAGGTTGGAGAATTGGCTTTGTAACAGGAAATGAATTAATTGTTAAGGCATTTGCTGATGTAAAGGATAACAATGATTCAGGACAATTTTTAGCGATTCAAGAAGCAGCTGTCTATTCACTTGAGCATCCAGAGATTACAGAAAAGACAGCGGATAAGTATTCTAGACGTCACAATCTATTAATGGATACATTAAATAGCATGGGCTTTAACGCAAAAAAGCCTAAAGGCTCCTTCTTTATGTATGTTGAAGCACCAAAGGGAATAAAAAATGGACCTTCCTTTGAAACAGGTGAGGATTTTTCACAATATTTAATCAAGGAAAAATTAATTTCTACTGTTCCTTGGGATGATGCTGGGCGCTTTGTACGCTTCTCTGTTACGTTTGTTGCAAAGGATGAAGAGGATGAAGTTCGAGTGATGAATGAAATTAAAAATCGTTTATCTACTGTAGAGTTTGAATTTTAATCATACCTTTAAAATTATTATGGTTTGTATATTCCATGAGTAGTGATCTACTAACGTGTCTTTCTCACACCATTCTTTTTGATAGAAAAGCATGGATGACGGAGCAGGAATGGAATATACAAACTTTTCTTATTTAAACCTTGTACCAGAGGGAAAAATTGATTAGAATAGTGTCATGGATGTGATAATAGATGATAAAGAGTATGACTGGCTTTGGTAGAGCGGAAGCAAATGTAGAGGGAATAAAATTGACAATTGAAATAAGATCCGTCAATCATAAATATCATGATATTATGTTTAAAATGCCAAAGGATCTACTTATGATTGAAGATCAGATGAAAAAAATCGTTCAGAATTACATAAAAAGAGGAAGAGTAGATGTTTTTGTTAGCATTGATGTCGAAGAAAATCCCTTTCAAGAAATCAAGGTTGATTGGAATTTAGCGAAACAGCTAATACAAGCTTCTGAAGAACTAAAGCAAAGATTACAGGTTGAGGGTAAACTTGAAATAAAGGATTTGATTCATGTTCCTGAACTCATACAGGTGGGGCAAGAGTTACCTGATGTGGAGTTATTGGCTCCTAACCTATTTAGCACCATAGAGGAAGCTTGTCAGAATCTAATGAATATGAGAAAGAATGAAGGGAAACATTTGTATCATGATCTATCTTCTAAAATTCAGACTTTAACAGAACTACAGCAAAAAATGAAAAAAAGGGCTCCGTTCGTCATTGATGAATATCGAGAAAAATTGAAAGCTAGGGTTACAGAGTGGCTAAATAGCCATACAGAGGTGGATGAAAGTCGCTTGTTAAATGAAGTTGCTTTATTTTCAGATAAAGTGAATATTGATGAAGAATTAACTCGATTGCAGAGCCATTTTCAGCAATTTGTAAGCTTTATTGAAATGGAGGATCCAGACGGAAGAAAATTAGATTTTTTGATACAAGAAATGAATCGTGAGGTTAATACGGTAGGATCAAAAGCAAATGATATAACCTTAAGTCAGCTGGTTGTTGATATGAAAAGTGAATTGGAGAAAATGAGAGAACAGATACAAAATGTAGAATGATAATGGGTTATATACCAGGGGGTAAAAGAAATGTCAATTAAGCTAATTAATATTGGATTTGGTAATATTGTTTCAGCAAATCGAATTATATCTATTGTAAGCCCAGAATCAGCGCCAATTAAACGAATGATTCAAGAAGCAAGAGATAGGAGCATGCTGATTGATGCGACCTATGGAAGAAGAACAAGAGCGGTAATTATCATGGACAGTGATCATATGATATTATCTGCAGTACAACCAGAAACTGTAGCACATCGTTTAGTGAATAAAGACGAAAGTGTGGATGAGTAAACCTAGGAGTGTATATGATGGTCAAGCAAAAGGGGTTATTAATTGTATTATCAGGTCCATCTGGTGTTGGGAAGGGAACAGTGTGTTCCTATTTACGAGAAAAGCAGGATGATATAATCTATTCTGTATCTGCAACAACAAGAAATCCTCGTAGTGGTGAAACAGATGCAGAAAACTATTTCTTTAAAACCCGCCAAGAATTTGAACAGATGATAAAAGAAGATCAATTACTTGAATGGGCTGAGTATGTAGGCAATTATTATGGTACACCAAGAGCTTTTGTAGAAGAAACATTGCAGCAAGGAAAAGATGTCATTTTAGAAATAGAGATAAACGGTGCGTTACAGGTCAAAGAGAAGTATGGTGAAGGAATATTTATCTTTTTAATGCCACCAACATTGGCAGAGCTGAAAAATAGGATTATTAATAGAGGAACAGAAACAGCAGAAAGCATACTAAAACGGATGAATGTAGCAAAAAATGAATTGCAGATGATGAAGCATTATGATTATTTAGTGATGAATGATGAAGTTTCCAAGGCTGTAGAAAGAATTCAATCGATTATCGAGGCAGAAAGATTAAGAAAAGAACGAATATTACCTTACTATGAACAATGGCTAAAGGAGGAATTATAATGATATTACCATCTATTGATAAATTATTAACGAAGGTGGATAGTAAATATTCATTGGCAGTTGCTGCAGCAAAGAGAGCACGAACATTCAGAGAGGGAGAGCATTACTTGATTGAAAAACCATTTTCAAATAAATATGTAGGGGTTGCTCTTGAAGAGATTGCAAGTGAGAAAATATTGGTAGTTAAAAGGTAAAAACAGCTTGCAAAGAAAGCCCAAGGTCAAGGCGAGACGATAGCTAGGGATCGCAGCGTATGCAGACATACGTAAGAGTCTTAGCTGGAGTATCAACGCAGGGATTGGGCTTTATCTATAAGCAGAGAAAATAACAACCTTATGTGGTTGTTATTTTTTTCTAACTAGGAGGTAAACTGATGAAGGGGAAGAATATTCTATTAGGAATAACTGGTGGAATAGCGGCTTTTAAAGCTGCTTCTATAGCAAGTCAACTAACTAAGAAGGGAGCTAACGTTCAAGTTATCATGACAGAAGCCGCAACAAAATTTATTACGCCATTAACCTTGCAAATATTATCTAAAAATCACGTCATGATTGATACATTTGATGAGAATAATCCGGAAAATGTAGCCCATATTCATACGGCTGACCATACAGATTTGGTTTTAGTGGCTCCTGCAACAGCTAATGTTATTGCTAAGTTAGCTCATGGATTGGCGGATGATATGCTGACAACCACTCTTTTGGCGGTAAGGAGTCCGATATTTATTGCACCAGCAATGAATGTGAACATGTACTATCATGCTACTGTACAGGAAAATATAAAAAAACTAGAAGAAAGAGGCGTTCACTTTATCGAGCCAACTGAGGGCATGCTAGCAGAAGGGTATGCTGGCAAAGGAAGATTGCCTGATCCTGAGGCAATTGTAGATATCGTCCAAGCCTATTTTGAACAAAAGCAGGACTTTATTGGGAAGAAGCTTCTCATTACAGCAGGAGCGACGAGGGAACCGATAGACCCTGTACGCTTTTTTACCAATCGATCAACTGGAAAAATGGGATATGCGCTAGCGGAAGCAGCAAAGGAACGAGGGGCAGATGTTATTTTAATTTCTGGGAAAACAGCGTTATCTATCCCTTCAGGGGTTACTATCGTTTCCGTTGAAACAGCGGAAGAAATGTATCAGGCAGTCATGGAGCATATGAATCAAGCAGATATTATTATTAAAGCTGCTGCTGTTGCAGATTATCGACCTAAGGAAGTACACGATCAAAAGGTAAAGAAACAAGCAGGACCATGGATGATTGAAATGGAAAGGACCAAGGATATTGCCATGGAGGTTGGAAAAATAAAAAGAGATGACCAGCTTTTAATTGGATTTAGCGCAGAAACGGATCAGCTTGTAGATAATGCAAAGGACAAGCTTATAAGAAAAAATATGGACATGATAATAGGAAATCATATCCTAACAAAAGGTGCTGGATTTGAGCAGGATACGAATATCGTGACCATTTTGACGAGGGATGGCGATGAAATCAGCTATCCAATAATGAGCAAAAAGGAATTGGCTCATCATATTTTATCTGAAGTAAACACAAAATGGGGAGGAAAAAGCTAAGTGTATGCGACAGTGGTAGTCGATATACCAGATTTAACGCATAGTGGATTTGATTATAGTATTCCAGCAGCCTTACTTTCTACCGTAAAGAAAGGGTCACGAGTTATTGTTCCATTGGGATCAAGGACGACACAGGGCTTCGTTATTGCTATTCATGATAAAACGAAGATAAGTAATAAAATTAAAGCGATAAAGGATAATTTGGACGTTGTTCCAAGCTTATCAGAGGAATTAATTCAATTAGCAATCTGGATGAGTAATCGGTATTCTACACATCTTTTTCGCACGTTACAGATATTAATCCCTTCTGCTCTAAAAACAAAAGTAGAACAGGTTTTTATTGTAGAAGATGATATAGATATTACGGTTCTGTCTATTCAACTTTCACAGCAGGAAATAAACATTCTAGCATGGGTCCTAGATAAACAACCTGTACAAGAATCTAGTTTATTAAAAAGATTTCCTAATGAACATATGCTTATTCAACGATTAGTAGAGGATGGTCATCTGCAATTAAAAAAAGATTTTAAGGATAAAGGAACCAAAAAAAAGATAAGTGTATTAAAGAAAAAGCTCGCTCATGAGCTACTTAGTATGGAATTAGATAAGCTACCGAAAAATGCGCAGAAGCAAAAACTAATAATCGAATATATCCTTTTTAATGCAATAGAAGAAATAGAAATACCCAAATTAATGACTGCTTTAGATATCACTCATTCATCAATACAAGCCTTGGTGAAAAAAGGGTATATTGAAGTAGTAGAAAAGGAACAGCTGCGCGATCCCTATCAAGATCGTTTCTTTCAGGATAAAAAGGTAATGCTTACGAATGAACAGGAAAAAGTATTTGAGCAGATTGTAGATGCTTATCATACAACTACATCTAAGCCATTTTTATTACATGGTGTTACAGGTAGCGGAAAAACAGAAATCTATTTACAGGCCATTCAATATGGTTTGGATCAAGGCAAGGATTCCATTGTTCTCGTACCAGAAATATCATTAACTCCACAAATGGTAGAACGCTTTAAAGGTAGATTTGGTTCCCTGGTAGCAGTATTGCATAGTCGTTTATCTCAGGGAGAAAGGCTGGATGAATGGAGACGCATTCAACGTGGAAAAGCAAAAATTGTCATAGGTGCTAGATCAGCGATTTTTGCTCCTTTAAAAAACATTTCTTTTATTATCATTGATGAAGAGCATGAAAGCTCCTATAAGCAGGAAGAGCATCCGAAATATCATACAAGAGATATCGCTATTTGGCGAGCAGCTTATCATCAATCGATTGTAGTATTGGGTAGCGCTACCCCTTCTTTGGAAAGCTATTATCTAGCGCAAAAGAAGGAGTATCAGTTATTAGAATTGCCGAATCGTGTTCATGGTAGGTCTATGCCAACTATCCATGTAGCAGATATGCGTGACGAGCTAAGAGCAGGCAATCGTTCCATGTTCAGCAGAACACTTCAGCAAATGATTGAAGATAGACTAAATAAAAAAGAGCAGATTGTTCTATTGCTTAATCGAAGAGGATTTTCAACCTTTGTGATGTGTCGTACATGTGGTTATGTGATGAAATGTCCTCATTGTGATATTTCTTTAACCTATCATCATACAAATAATACATTACGTTGCCATTACTGTGGTTATGAAGAGCAGGTTCCAAATGTATGTCCTGAATGTGGCAGTGAGCATATTCGTTATTTTGGGACGGGAACACAGCGAGTAGAAGAGGATTTAGCCAAAAGATTTCCGGGTGTCAGAGTAATACGAATGGATGTAGATACCACTAGTAAAAAGGGCTCCCACGAGAAGCTTCTACATTCCTTTAGAAAAGAAGAAGCAGATATTTTATTAGGTACTCAGATGATAGCGAAGGGATTGGATTATCCTAAAGTGACATTGGTTGGCGTTATTGCAGCAGACACGCTGTTAAAGCTGCCGGATTTTAGAGCTGCTGAGCGAACCTTTCAGTTGTTGACTCAGGTAAGTGGACGAGCTGGTAGACATGAACTTTTAGGAGATGTTGTGATTCAAACATACACTCCAGAGCATTACAGCATAGAATATACAAAAGAACATGATTATCATTCTTTTTTTTATAAGGAATTACAGAATAGGAGGATGCTGAATTATCCTCCGTTGAGCAAATTAATCATTATTCATTTTACCCATGAGCATTTACCTGGGGTAATGAAAGCCAGTGAACAGTTTGTTAGAAGCTTAAAACAGCTTATTACGTCCGACACTGAGGTATTAGGTCCTGTTGTTTCCCCTATTTCACGCTTAAAAGATAGATATCGTTTTCAATGCATGGTAAAATATAATGATGAAACAAACATATTACTTCAGATTCACCAAACGATTTCATGGGTGAATTCTCAATTAAATGACCGTCAGCTACAAATTAGTGTTGATGTTGATCCATATGTTTTAATGTAGAGGAGGAATGATAAATGGCAATTCGATACATTATTAAGGACGGCGATCCAGTTTTAAGAGAAATATCAAAACCAGTACCTGAAATTACGCCAAGAATTCATAAAATATTAGACGATATGGCAGAAACAATGTATGATGCGGAGGGCGTTGGCTTGGCTGCTCCGCAAATTGCGATATTAAAAAGAGTAATTGTCATCGATATTGGAGAAGGATTATTAGAAATGATTAACCCTGAAATTTTGGAAAAGGATGGAGAACAAGTAGGTCCAGAGGGCTGCTTAAGCATTCCAGGCGTTCTAGGAAAGGTAAAACGTGCAGAACATGTAAAGGCTAGATTTCTAGATCGTAATGGAAAAGAAATCGTGATGGAAGCTACAGGTTTTTTAGCAAGAGCTATTCAGCATGAGGTAGATCATCTTAATGGTGTATTATTTACAGATTTAACGGAAGAGTTTTACCAACAAGAGAAGCTTAATATTGAAACGATGAATTGAACATGCTTTATCGTACCAACTAAAAGGAGTGGAATAGATGCGAGTTGTTTTTATGGGCACCCCAGATTTTGCGGTGCCTTCTTTGCAAAATTTAATTGATGCGGGATATGAAATAGTTGGGGTTGTTACACAGCCTGATCGTCCTAAAGGTAGAAAACAGATTATGACAAAATCTCCGATTAAAAATTTAGCAGAAAAATATGGTATTGAAGTGTTTCAACCGGTAAAAATAAAAGACAAAGAAGCAATTAAAAAAGTATTAAGCTGGAGCCCAGAAATTATTGTTACTGCTGCCTATGGTCAAATTATACCTGATGAAATATTGGAGGCACCTACCTATAAGGCAATTAATGTTCACGCTTCTCTTTTACCAGCTTATCGTGGAGCAGCCCCTATTCATCAAAGTATTATTCAAGGAGAAAAAGAAACAGGAATTACAATTATGTATATGGTCAAGGAACTAGATGCAGGGGATATTTTATCCCAAGTGAAAGTAACCATTGATGATAGAGATACTGTTGGTAGTCTGCACGATAAATTAAGTATTGCGGGTTCTAAGCTCTTAATGGAGACGATAGCAAGGATTATAAAAGGAGATATTAATCCTATTGCTCAGGACGTTAAGCTTGCAACCTTTGCGCCTACATTAAAAAGAAAAGATGAGTTAATTGATTGGAACAAAACTGCTACTGAAATCCATAATCAAATTAGAGGCTTGAATCCATGGCCGGTTGCCTTTACAACTTTTCAAAATAAGATTTTTAAAATTTGGCAAGTAGTACCCATGGCTTATGAGCACCAAGTAGAGCCAGGAACAATTCTCAAAGCGGGTAAAGAACAATTAATTGTGGCAGCAAAAAAAGGGGCTATAGAGCTACAAGAGGTTCAGCCAGCAGGTAAGAAAAAAATGGACATTGTATCCTTTATGCAGGGTGTCCATATAGATGAAGGAGATAAAATGGGTGACTTCCATGAAGAAAATGAAAACAGCTAGAGAGGTCGCATTAGATGTTCTTACAAAGGTAGAGAAGGAACATTCCTATAGTAATTTACAGCTTAATCAATCCCTTAAAACAGCTACTTTATCTAGAAAAGATGTGCAATTTGCAACGGAGATTATTTATGGAACGATTCAACGCTTAAATACCATCGATTGGATATTGCATCCATTTGTTAAAACAAAGCTAGATAAAATGGATACTTGGGTAAAAAATTTACTTCGATTAAGTATCTATCAAATATGGTATCTAGATCGAGTTCCAGCACATGCAGTTGTTAATGAAGCAGTAAATATTGCGAAGAAAAAAGGTCATAAAGGGATTGTAGGCATGGTAAATGGTGTATTAAGAAATATTCTTCGTCAAAAGGATTCGATATCATTACCAGAGCATATAAACGATACAAAGCGGATTAGCTTAGAGCATTCTCATCCAGAATGGCTAGTAAAACGCTTTATCCAAGAATATGGAGAAGGTGAAGCAAAGGAGATCTGTCGAGCTAATAATCTTCCTCCATATCATACGGTTCGAGTCAATCCTTTAAGAATTACTAGGGAAGAGATGATATCACTACTAAAAAAGGAATTGG
This sequence comes from Tepidibacillus decaturensis, assembly GCA_016841555.1. Classification (GTDB taxonomy): domain Bacteria; phylum Bacillota; class Bacilli; order Tepidibacillales; family Tepidibacillaceae; genus JAENYW01. The sequence goes on along the minus strand of JAENYW010000002.1, from coordinate 16,779 downwards.
ACGAAGAAGCTGAAATAATCCCTTCTCCATTATCAAAGCAGGGTATTCGAATAAAAGGAGGAGGAAATCTAGCTTTCTCTTCATGGTATAAAGATGGGTACATAACGATTCAAGATGAGAGCTCTATGTTAGTCGCTGAGGTTCTGAATCCAAAAGAGGATATGCTTGTATTGGATGCTGCTGCAGCACCTGGAGGAAAAACTACTCATATTGCAGAATTAATGAAGGATAAAGGAAAGGTTATAGCTGCAGATATACATAAGCATAAGATAAAGCTAATAGAAGAACAACAGGAAAGGCTTCATTTACATATCATTGAAGCCATTCACGCGGACGCAAGGAAAATCAAGGATTATACAGATCAAAGGTTTGACCGTATCCTATTAGATGTACCATGCTCAGGACTAGGCGTCATAAGAAGAAAACCAGATGTAAAATGGACGAAATCAGAGGATGACATTAGAGAAATTACAAAAATACAAGAGGAAATATTAGAAGAGGTATTCCCCCTATTAAAGCCTGACGGTGTACTTGTATATAGTACCTGTACGATGACACTAGAGGAAAATCAAAAGATGGTGGAGCGCTTTCTGGAGAAGCATGATGATTTTTACCTAGATCAACAGCTTCCAAATTATTTATCGGAAACCGTGAATGAAAAAGTGGATGCAAGGACAGGAATGCTGCAAATTCTACCCCAACACTTCCACTCAGATGGTTTTTTTATCAGTCGTTTACTAAGAAATAAATAAAATAATTATGATATGATAAATAGATGTGAGAAGTGGGATGTGGGAAGTGAGATTCTTGTTGAAATCGACAACTCTCGATTTCTCCATCAATGGAGCATTACTGATTACTACATGGAAAGAAATGAAATGGTGATAAAACATGGAAAAGAAAAACATATATGATTTAACAATGGAAGAATGGGGTGTCTGGCTTAAAGAACATCAAGATCCAGCTTTTAGAGCAAAGCAAATTTTTGATTGGCTTTATGTAAAAAAGGTCGATTCCATTGAAAAAATGTCTAACCTATCTAAGTCATTGAGAGAAAAACTTGATCAATATTTTGAACTGCAATCGTTAGACATACTAACAAAGCATGTCTCCGCAGATGGGACGGTTAAATTACTGTTTCAATTGAAGGATGGACATGCCATTGAAACAGTGATCATGAGACATAACTATGGTAATAGTGTATGTGTAACGACACAAGTAGGCTGCCGAATGGGATGTACCTTTTGTGCCTCTACCTTAGGAGGGTTATCTAGAAATCTAACAGCAGGAGAAATCGCTTTACAAGTAATTGAAACTCAACGAATATTAGATAAGGAAGAGGAAAGGGTAAGTCATATTGTTGTCATGGGGGCTGGAGAGCCATTTGATAATTACGATGCGACTATTCAGTTTATCCGTATTATTAACGATGAAAAGGGCTTAAATATTGGACAAAGACATATTACTGTTTCTACAAGTGGTATAGTACCAATGATTTACCAATTTTCAGATTTAAAATGGCAGGTTGGTCTAGCTATTTCATTACATGCAGCGAATGAAAAGCTGCGTTCAGAAGTAATGCCTATAAATAAAAAGTATTCTATCTCTAAGTTAATGGAAGCATGTAATTATTACATCAACACCACTGGACGCAGAATCACCTTCGAATATGCTTTAATGGGGAATACAAATGATAGTGATGAACACGCGGAGGAATTAGCAGAGCTAATCAAAGAGATAAAATGTCATGTCAATATAATTCCAGTTAATGTGGTACCTGAAAGAAATTATGTCAGGACGCCAAAAAAGCAAATTCATCAATTTAAAAATATCCTTGAAAAGCATCATGTGAATGTGACTATTCGAAGAGAGCAGGGTGGAGACATTGAAGCAGCATGTGGTCAATTAAGAGCAAAGCATATGAAGCACGAATTCAAATTATGAGGTGAGAGGAGAGGTGAGGAGTTTGCTAGCTGGGGTTCGTTCAGATATAGGACAAGTAAGGAATGTGAATCAAGATTATGTATTATTAAGTGAACCATACAACAATGGATTAATGCTAGCAATCGTTGCTGATGGAATGGGGGGACATTTAGCAGGGGAAGTTGCTAGCAAAATGGCAGCAGAAGCTATCTATCAGGAATTAGATCCCTTATTAAATAAGCAGATAGCCTCTGTTGAACAATATAAATTTGCCTTGGAGCAGGCTATCTTTTTTGCTAATGAAAAGGTTTATCAAGCATCGTTGGTCAACGAAGAATATAAGGGAATGGGAACGACGATTGTTGCTGGTATTTTTCATGACAATTGGATCGTTTTAGGTCATATTGGAGACAGTAGAGCTTATTTAATAAATAATGAAGGTATTATTCAATTAACGGCAGATCACTCCTTGGTTAATGAATTATTACAAAATGGCCAAATTTCTCAAGAAGAAGCAGATTCCCATCCTAAAAAAAATATATTGATGAGGGCATTAGGAACGGAAGCGACGGCTAAAATAGATATCCAGGTTACTCAATGGGAAAAAGAACAAACAATGCTTTTATGTACAGATGGTCTAACGAATCAGCTAACGAATCAAGAAATATTTGAAGTGGTTCAAAGTGGAACTTTTTCAGCACAGGATATGGCAGAGCACTTATTATCACTAGCGAATCAAGCAGGTGGAGAAGATAATATTTCCGTTATTGTTGTACAGCATGATAATTAGGGGAAATGTGAGGTGATCGCGTTGATAGGAGCCATTATAGGGAACAGATATGAAATATTAGAATTAATTGGCGGCGGTGGTATGGCTGAAGTGTATAAGGCGCTAGACCTCATATTACAACGCGAAGTAGCTGTCAAAATATTGCATCGTCAATTTGTACACGATGAAGATTTTGTGAAGCGATTTCGTAGAGAAGCGCATGCTGTAGCGAGCCTATCCCATGAGAATGTGATTGATATTTATGATGTAGGTGAAGAAAAGGATGTTTACTACATTGTAATGGAATATATTGAAGGCTCAACGCTTAAAGAGTTGATTCAAAGAAAAGGAAGATTACCAGTCGAGGAAGCATTAGCTATTGCTGAAAAAATTGGTTCGGCTTTGCAGCATGCTCATTTTAACCAAATTATACATCGGGATATTAAACCACAAAATATTTTAATAGGAAAATCAGGAGAAGTAAAAGTAACTGATTTTGGTATTGCCAGAGCGACAACTTCTGCAACCATCACGTATACTGATTCTGTATTGGGGTCCGTTCATTACTTATCTCCAGAACAAGCAAGAGGCGGCTGGACAGATGAGAAAACAGACCTGTATTCCTTAGGTGTCGTATTATATGAGATGATAACTGGGAGCTTACCTTTTTCTGGAGATAGTCCAATAAGCATTGCATTAAAGCATGTTCAGGATAGATTTATTTATCCAAAGGAAATTAATCCAGATATTCCGCAGAGCGTAGAAAATATTATTTTAAAAGCACTAGTGAAGGATCCATCACAGCGCTATTCCTCTGCTGACGATATGTTAGAGGATATCAAGACAGCGCTGCTACCAGAAAAGATTAATGAACCTCAAGTCCAACTGGATCATGGACAGATGCCAGATGTTGATAAAACAATGATGATGCCCCCAATAAAAGTAATTAATAATAAAGCTTACTCTCCTCATTCGAGAAGTGTAGCTAACAAAAAAAATGTGGTAGGAAAGATTACTTTTATATCCATTATTAGCCTATTACTAGCTACTGGTATTTTTGGCTTTCAAATCATCTCGAATAAATGGATTGTACCAGAGGTTAAAGTCCCTATCCTTACAGAAAAATTGAAAAGCCAAGCAATTCAAGAACTAGATACCCTGCATTTATCTTATAAAATCATAGAACGTTTTGATGACGATGTAAAAGAAGGACTAGTAACTAAACAGGAGCCTCTTGAAGGGACATTTATAAAGGAAAATCAAGTAGTTACATTATTTATAAGCTTGGGTAAAGAGAGAACTTCGATGCCTAATCTATTAAATATGCAGAAAAGTCAAGCGGAATTTTTACTTAAACAACAGGGATTTACTACGATTGAAATCGTTGATGCCTACGAGGAAAACACGCCAATTGGTCATGTATTTAGACAAGAGCCTTTGGCAGAACAAATGGTAATTGCTGATGAAGTTCGTGTACTGTTATTTGTAAGTAAAGGAAAAGAAAGATTTGAAATGCCTAACTTAATTAGTAAAACAGAGCAGGAGGCAGAAGCAATTTTAACCAAGATTAATTTACAATTGGGAGAGGTAAAGGAAGAATATACCTTTGAACAATCGAAGGGTAGAATATATAAGCAATTTCCGTTTGAGCCAGGAAGAGAAGTGACTGCTGGAGACCAAGTGGATATCTATGTGAGTAAAGGTTATCCAACGGAAGCAAAAACAATATATAGTGACATATTGATTCCTCTTAATGAAGATGAACAGGCGGAAATCACAATTATTATTAAGGACTCAAGAGGAAAAGAAATTCAGTGGAAAAAGGAAATAATTAATGGAAGTAAGTTCTATGATAATATTGAACTGGTTTTAATGCCAGAGGATCAAGGATTGGTCAGCGTCTATAAAAACGGTAAGCAAATCAAAACAAAACAGGTTAGTTATTATTAAGATTGGAGGGAAGTTATGCCTGAGGGGCGAATAATTCGTGCATTAAGTGGGTTTTATTATGTAGAAGCTGATGGGGTGATTTGGGAGTGTAAGGCCCGAGGCATTTTTAAGAAAAAAAACTTGTCGCCTTTAGTAGGGGATTATGTAGTATTTGATGCTACTGATGAGAAAAAAGGATATATTACGGAATTAAAACCACGTAAAAATGAATTACATCGACCTCCTATATGTAACGTTGATCAAGTGATACTGGTATTTTCTATTAAGGAACCAAGCTATAATGCAAATTTATTAGATAAGTTTATTATTCATGTAGAAAATGCTGACATTGAACCAATCATTTGTTTGACTAAGCTGGACTTAGCAAATGATGAAACAAAGATATTTGAAAAAGTAGCTAACATATATCGAAGCATTGGCTACAGGGTATTGGAAACCAGTAAGTATGGAATAGGTAAGGAAGAATTAACGGAAGTGTTAAAAGGAAAAATATCTGTTTTTGCAGGTCAATCGGGAGTGGGGAAATCCTCTCTCTTAAATACGATACTACCAACGCTAGAACTAGAGACAGCACCAATCAGTCAGAAGTTAGGACGTGGAAAACATACAACGAGGGTTGTTCAATTAATTGACTTACCTGATGGTGGTAAGGTAGCAGATACACCTGGATTTGGCCAATTAGATTTTCAGAATATAGAATCCGCTGATTTATCCTCGCTCTTTATCGAGTTTCAAGCCTATACAGAGCAATGTCGTTTTAGAGGCTGCATGCATGTGAATGAACCAGGCTGTGCAGTAAAGGCTGCTGTTTCTGAAAATAAAATTACAGCGGAACGATATAAGCATTATGTAGAATTTTTACAGGAGATTCGAGAAAAAGAAGAAAATAAATGGAGGTAATAACCATTGTTAAAAATAGCACCGTCTATCCTTTCCGCCGATTTTGCGAAGCTGAAGGAAGAAATTACAGAGGTAGAACAAGGTGGAGCTGACCTTATCCATGTGGATGTAATGGATGGGCATTTTGTACCTAATATTACGATAGGCCCGCTCGTGGTGGAAGCAATTAAGCCTATAACAGCATTGCCATTAGATGTTCATTTGATGATTGAGCATCCAGATCAATATATAGAAAACTTTGTGAAAAGTGGAGCAGATATCATTTCTGTTCACGCTGAAGCGACAAAGCATTTACATCGAACGGTACATCTAATTAAAGGGTTAGGAGCAAAAGCAGCAGTGGCTTTAAATCCAGCGACACCATTAGAAAGCTTAGACTATGTATTAGAGGATTTGGATATGGTTTTATTAATGACCGTTAATCCTGGCTTTGGGGGACAATCCTTTATCACTTCCGTTCTTCCAAAAATCAAGCAATTAAAGGATAGAATAACACAGCTAGGCTTAAACATTGATATTGAAGTGGATGGGGGCATTAACGACAAGACGATTGATTCAGTTGTAGAAGCAGGTGCAAACGTGATTGTGGCAGGCTCCTATGTTTTTGGACAAAAGAATCGTGAAAAAGCTATTTTAAGTCTGAAACGAGGTAAATAGTAATTGAAGAGTACATCCTATATTCATTTATTAAAGCATAATCGTATCTATCGAAAATTATTTTATGCCGAAGCTGGAAGTGTTTTGGGAGATTGGTTTCAAACCATTGCACTTCTTGGTTATACCTATACAACCACTCAATCAGGAATGATGTTAAGCATTGTTTTATTATCTCGTTCCTTACCAGCATTACTCCTAAGTCCCTTTGCTGGAACCTTGGTTGACCGTATTGATCGCAAAAAAATTATGATCTATAGTGATTTGGTTCGAGCTTTCTTGGTGATTGGCTTGATCTTTAGTATTCATCACATTTGGTTAATCATTATCTTGAATATACTGCTTTCAATATCTGGAATTTTCTTTTCACCTGCTAAACAATCTGTTGTTCCTACTGTGGTTAGTAAGGAAGAACTTTCGACAGCTAACGCTTTGTCTAGTACCATATGGGGCTTGTTTAGTATTATTGGGGCTTCATTAGGAGGATTGTTATCTGCATCGATAGGCCATGAAGCTGCATTTGCAATCAATAGCTTATCCTTTTTTCTATCTGCCTATATTGTATCTACAGTGAAGCTAAAAAGTGAAGATATGATAGCATCAAAAGAAGAAGATTTCTTTACTAGTATAAAGGAAGGCTACCGATTTGTAGGAAAAACACCGATAATTCTAGGTCTTATGTTAGTTGGTATGTCTTGGGGCGTTGTTGGAGGAGTTTATCAGGTATTGCTACCAATTTACGGTGCTGATATTTTTCAAGCTGGTGATACAGGGATTGGTATCCTATACTCCATACAAGGCATTGGTGTTATTATAGGGGGCTGGCTTGTAACGGTATTTGTTAAGAACGATGACAATAGAATGAAGAATGTCTTTGGCTGGGCTTATTTAGTGCAGGGCTTATTTTTCGTTTTTTTTGCTTTATCTAACAACTTACTGGTTGGTGCTTTCTTTTTATTGTTAATGAGAATAGCAGGAGGTTTAATCATTCCCTTAGATACCACATTAATTCAAAATAATACACCAGATGATATGAGAGGGAGAGTCTTCTCACTACATGGCTCCATCTATGGCTCTATTATGCAACTTTCTATTTTTTTTACAGGAGTATTGCTTGAATGGTTTTCTCCACAAGTGATTGGCGTCATTTTTGGTTCCATTTGCTTTATTGTCAGCTTTACTTGGTTGTATTTACTGTATACGAAACGGTTGAGTAGCTCCTATAGTGATTTGCATATTTAATAAAAAGAGGATATAGATAGAATATAGTGAACACACAGGAAATTTCCTGTGTGTTTTTTCATAGACAACCAATTTATTAAGATATAGCCTAATGGATAGATAACTAATTAATATAAAGAAAATATAGATATTGATAGTAATAAAAATAAATTTAAATAAAAATGTCAAAAAAAAGTAAAAAAAAATAATGACATTTAGCAAAAATTCCCGTAATATTAAGTTACAGGGTAAATATTTGTAATTTTTGGAGGAATATTGTTGGAAGAGAGAAGAAAATCTATTAGATTTGCAATTATATTAGGTACTATATCTATTGTTTTTATTATAGGAGGCATATTGCAACTAATTGGTTTTATGTAAAGGTGGAGGAATGGAATATATGATACATTTCATCATTGCTGATGATAATAAAGAATATGTTGACCTATTTACGAAATATATGCTTACGACAAAATATACACATCAATTTGTTATAAAGTCCTTTACTAGTAAAGAAAATGTAGAAAGATTTATTTTAAGCGGAGTAAGTGATTATATTCTATTAGTAGCTCCTTTGTTGATTCCAAATGAAAAATTGCTAGGTGAAGCTGGGACGGTCTTTATTTTATCAGACTCTAGCAAGTCATTAATAGATTCGTTATATCCTATACTTTTTAAATATCAACCCTTAAACCAATTAATTTCTCAGATGATGAGTATTTATTTAGATAATAACGATTATCTACCTGTTGGTAATGGTGGAAAGTCAAAAACAAAGGTGTTAACTGTTTTTTCTGCTAGTGGTGGAAGTGGAAAGACGACATTAGCTGTTAATTTGTCCAAAGAGCTAGCTTTAAGAGATTACAATATATTTTATCTTAATTTAGAATACTTTCATTCAATGGAAACCTTCTTTCCTATAAATGGAGATAATGGCTTTGCAGAAATTCTATACTATTTAAAGGCTTATCCAAAACAAATAACAACAAAAATAGAAGCGTTAAAAAAACAGCATACAAGCTTTAAAGTCGATTATTTTGAGCCTTCTACTAATCATACTGAGGTAGGAGAGATGTCAAAGGAAGAGACTGAGTTGTTAATTTCTGGTTTTATTGAAATGGGAATCTATGATTTTATCGTGATTGATTTAGATTCATCAATTCACGAAAGGAACATAGGAGCCTTACATAACAGTGATTATATTTTGTGGCTGCTATTAGATGATATACAGAGTATGAATAAGAACAAACAGTTCTTACAGCAATACCGACGAATACTAGCTGAAAGCTATAATGAATTTTCGGAAAAATTAAAATTTATAGTAAATAAATATTTAGGGGATTCCTTAGTTAATGATTGGAAAAGCTTAGATATTCATATAAACGGCTATTTGCCATATGTTCCTCAATGGAAGGCAGTCAGCAATAGGGAGCAATTATTAAATCAGAGGGAGTTCAATGAAGAGATGATGAAATCTATTAACGCTTTGATACTTGAGCAATAGGAAGTGGTTTTTTGATAAAAGAAGACATGATTAAGCTACTAAAAGAATTAATTAACAACAAGCTTGATTTAACTAGTTCCGTTTCAGATGAAGAACTGCGTCTTTTTATTGAAGAGCAAGTATTTATTTTTTCGAAGGAGAACCTATTAACTGCTAAACAAAAGATATCATTGGTAGATCGAATATTTCATTCATATAGAGGGTTAGATGTTTTACAGCCTTTGATTGATGATAGCTCAATAACGGAAATTATGATTAATAATGCTGATGAAATATTTATAGAAAAGGAAGGACAGGTTACACAGGCTCCATTAAGCTTTGAAAGTCAAGAAAAGCTAGAAGATATCATACAGACCATTGTTAGTAAAGTAAACCGTCAAGTAAACGAATTTTCACCAATAGTGGATGCTAGATTAAAGGATGGCTCTAGGGTAAATGTGGTATTGCCCCCAATTGCCTTAAAAGGACCGACGATGACTATTAGAAAATTTCCCGAAACGCCATTATTAATGCAGGATTTAGTGGCGAAGGAAAGCTTAACAGAAGAGGTTGCAGATTTTTTACACAAGCTGATTATAGCTAAATATAATATTTTTATTGGTGGAGGTACTGGTTCTGGTAAAACAACCTTCTTAAATGCTTTATCTAATTACATTCCTAAAGATGAAAGGATTATCACAATAGAAGATTCCGCTGAACTTCAAATAAAAAGTGTACCTAACCTTGTTCGTTTAGAAACAAGGAATGCGAATACGGAGGGTAAAGGAGAAATTACTATTAGGGATTTGATAAAAACGTCGCTTAGAATGCGACCTAATCGAATCATAGTGGGTGAGGTGCGTGGGGCTGAAGCGTTGGATATGCTTCAAGCTATGAATACAGGTCATGACGGATCCTTATCTACTGGTCATGCAAATACGACTGTAGATATGCTAAGTAGATTAGAAACGATGGTGCTAAGTGGAACAGCCCTTCCTGTAGAGGTTATTCGCAAACAAATTGCATCTGCCATTGATATATTAATCCATTTATCTCGAATGCGTGATAGAACACGTAGAGTACTAGAAATCAGTGAGATTATTGGAGTAGAAAATGGTGAGATACAATTAAATCCTTTATATCAGTTTGTAGAAGAAGGAGAAACGGATACAAGAGTTATAGGGACATTGCAGCAATCAGGTATACTACAAAATAAACTTAAGCTAAAAATGGCGGGAATCAAGGATTAAAGGAATAAAGAAAGTATCTTAGGAGGTGAATTTTTTGATTATCGTAATTGTAGCAATACTTCTTGGAGCATTCACTTGGTTAGGATTCTATATCTATGATAAAAAACAGGATAAGCATCTCGAATCGAGTGAATACGTCGATGAAAACACCTCATATAGGAACATAGAAGGAATAGATTACAAGCTATACATGATGTCTACAAGAGAACGTATACTGAATGTTTTACTGGCAGGTATTATTTTTTATGCTATTGGCTTTATATTCTATCAAAATCATATTGTTTCATTCGTTTTATCATTAGTAGGCTTTATCTATCCAAGGTATCGAAAAAAACAATTGATAGAAAAACGTAAGCAGGAGCTAACCTTGCAGTTTAAACAGTTTTTATATTCATTATCATCATCCGTAACGGTTGGGAAATCTGTAGAAAACGCTTTTCGTGAAATTGTTGAGGATTTAAAAATGCTTTATCCTGATCCTAATACATATATCATTCATGAGATAGAAAGAATGAACAGAAAAATAGAAAATGGGGACACAATAGAAAATGCTTTATTGGATTTTAGCAGCCGCACAGATGTAGAGGATATTGCTAGCTTTGCGGATGTATTTATTATCAGTAAAAGAACTGGTGGGGACCTCAATGAAATCATTAGAAAAACCTCTACTATCATTGGCGATAAAATAGAAATTCAACAGGAGATTGCCATTATGGTAGCTCAGAAAAAATTTGAATCACGCATCTTGAATATTGCACCATTTATTATTGTGGCTTTATTAAGCTTCAGCTCTCCTGATTATATGTATCCCTTATATAGTTTAAAAGAGGGGGGTCCCATTATTATGACAATAGCTCTATTATTACTGATTTCTTCTTTTATAATCAGTGAACGAATTATGAGAATTAAGGTGTGATTGGATGATTGTTTTATATACATTATTAGGAATGCTATTTGTGTTTATTCTAATACTATTTTTATTAGCAAATAACGAGCTTAAAGAGTTTGCTAATAGCCATGCTATGGATTTTCAATTTGTTTTTATGGCTGCTGCTTCCTTGGTATTAGTAAATAAATTTCATTTAATTGAACGTTCTGGAGTCGTACAAACGATTCATCATAAAATTATTAGGATATATGGTGCTAGAAATGGTTTAGCTTATACGAAAATGTTTTTAGCTCAGATTTTTTCGGCTATTTTATTAGTTATGCTTTTAGTCACATTAATTACGATATTGGCTAATGGGGATTTCATGATTTTCTTTTTTGGTGTATTTTTCTTACCTATTTTGGTTTATGGAATAATAAAGGACTTAGATAAAAAAATCAAAAAGAAAGAACAAAAAGTTATCTTAGAGCTACCAGAATTACTAAATAAGATAACGTTGCTAGTTAATGCTGGGGAAACCTTGCAAAATGCAATCATTCGGTGTGTAGAACAAAAGAAGAATATAGAAGGAAGCCCGCTATATAAAGAGTTAAAATTGGCAGCAAATGAATTAAAAATAAATCATTCCTTTCAAAAGGTGATGGAAGAATTCAACAAACGCATTGGTGTACAGGAGGTTTCTATTTTTACAACAACTATTTTACTTAATTATAAAAGAGGGGGTGGAGATTTAATTGTAGCGTTACGAGAGTTATCTAATACGCTTTGGGAAAGACGAAAGGCATTATCAAGAACTCTTGGAGAAGAGGCTTCATCCAAATTAGTTTTTCCTATGGTATTTATTTTTTTGGTAGTGATGATTATTGTGGCATCACCTGCCATCATGTTTATGAACTAAGAATAAAGGAGAGAAAAAAGATGATGAATTGGTTAAAGAATTTTTGGGAGGACGAAGAAGGATTAGGAACCTTAGAGATTCTATTAATAGTAGCTGTTTTAATTGCGGTGGCTATAGCATTTAGGAAGTATATCGTTTCATGGGTAAATGGCTTATTAGGTGGCATGGAAGATAATATGAATGATTTAGAATTAGATGTTAAAAATCCATAGTAATGGATGATAATGAAGATTATGAAGAGAATAATAGTCTTGTTAAGAAGAAAGAAAAATGAAAAGGGGAGCTTTACAATAGAAGCTTCTCTACTTTTCCCTATCATTTTTTTGGCTTTAGTAGCTATGATTTTCTTTAGTATATTTGTCTATCAAAAGGTTGTACTTTATTATATTGCTTCTGAGGTTGCTGAAAGAGTAGCCTTTCATTGGGACAATAGTAATAAAGATCCATATACAGGTGCTTTCTCTATTGAAGATAGGGATCCTCTTTATTGGCGACTGACTGATGATAATATATTAGATATTTTATTTAATACTAACAGTGAATACAAAAGAACGGTAAACCTTTCATCAGATGAGAGGTCCCTTCCCACTGCTGATGACGTACCATTACCAACAAAAAAACTATATAATATAGCAAATATCATACCAAAGGGGATAGAAGGAAAGCTTACCTATAAGAATAATTGGATAGAACGTAAGGTAACAGTAGAACTTTATAGCCCTATAAAATTACCTTTATTTCTGCAAACAATTTTAGGTAATAAAGTAACAGCTACTGCTAGTGCTACTATTACAGACCCAATTGAATTTATTCGTAATATCGATTTTGTACGTAAATATAGCAATGCTTTGATGGATAACAAAGATACTATTTCTGAATATTTCAAAGGAAAAAAGGAAAAGAAGAAGAAAAAATAGATAATTATTAAAGAGAGGTTTTTTTTGTGAAAAGAATACTTCCATCTGAAAAAGGGTCCGTATCTATTTTTTTAATTATTATTACAGCAGCTATTTTTTTCTTCAATGCTGTTCTGATCGATTTTGCAAGAGTAACGGCAGCTAAGAAGCAGACTGAACAGGCAGTAAGAGCAGCTGTAAGATCTGTTCTTTCTGCATATGATATTGAATTAAAGGAAATGTATGGTTTATACGGTGTAAATGAAGAGGATATATCTAGTATATATGAAGAAGTGCTAGATAAAAATTTAACCACATCTCCAGGATATTTTCAATTTGTAGATGTTAATCTAGAAAATACAATGATCAGCTATTCTGATGAAGATATAGAAATAACTGCTTCTGAACATGAGGATATAATCGATCCATTACCAAATGGACTTTGGAACCATGCTATTTTTGAACGACAAATGAAAGAAGAAATGAAATATAAAGCACCTATTAATCTTACGATAGATGTGGTTAATAAACTATCCAAGCTATCCTTTTCTTTAGAACAAGGTTCAAAGGTAACCAATACGCTTGAAAGCATATCAAATGACTATGATGATAGATGGAAAAAAATAAAACAAGCAGAAAAAGAACAGGAGAAAGGAACAAAAATAATAAATGAAAAAAATCCTGATACTCTTCTGTCTATACCAGCTGGCTACAATCAATATATAAGTAATATTAAGAATTTAGATAGCTTAGTTATTGATGAAACGAAATCTCTAGAAGAAATAATAGCAATTGAACAACAGCGTAAGCAATTAGAAGAAGCAATTTCTATTTATAAATCAGAATCTATGGAAAAAGCAGAAAAATTATCTGAGTATTATCAATCAAAACAGAAAGCTTTTAATCAAACAATTGATAAGGCAATAGCCTATATAGAAGAGGCTGAGCGTTTAAATAATATTATAGCAAAAGAAATAGGTGAAGTTAATCAGATTTCAATCGATTCAACTGAAAAAACAGATGGAGATTTATTGAATGAAAAGGAATTAGTCATATCTGAAGAGGTATTTTCTACAATGATGAATACGCTAGAAAAAGAGAAAGTAGATTATCAATCATTCGTTAGTAAGCTTTCCACATGTGAAAATATTATTAATAATGCTTTACAAGCAAATGGGAATGAAGTAAACAAAACAATAAAAAAAATGAACGAAGCAATAGAGGATATACAGAAAGAAAGAACGACAATAATCGAATATGGTACCAGCATAGGAAAAAACTTTGGAAATATAAATAAAACATTAGATAAAGTAGAAAAGGAAAAAAAGGATGCAGATAAAAAAACACCAGATAATCAACCAAGCTATAACCAACTATTAACTCTATTTGATGAAATAGGAGATTTCCAAGGAAAACAAGAAGAATATCAGCTTGTAGATACCTATTTTGATTATTATTTAGACTTAAATAACAAAAATAACAAAGCCAATAAAGATAATGAAAATCAAAATTATGATGCAAAAGATGCGCTCGGAAAGGTAAGTAAACTATTTACTGATATAGAAAATATTTTAGAAGATTTTATTGATGATGCGTATGTAAATGAATATGTTTTTGAACGATTTAATCATTTTGATCCCACTAGCCTTGAACAAGTTATTACATATAAAAAATCTGACCATATAGAGGAAGGGGATAATAAGGCTGAAGATATAAGTATAGATAAGAATCATTTAACAGATACACTTGGCGAACTACTGTCTATTCAAAATCAGGAAATTGAATATGTTATCTATGGCTCTGATGTTCCTAGTGGTAATATAGCAAAGGCATTTAGGGATATCTTCTTGATTCGATTAGGGATTAATACGCTAGAAGGCTTTTCTGACCCTAAGGTTAGGGCTGCATCACATCCCCTTGCTATTTTAATAGGAGCATTAATTTATGGTGTTACTAAATCTGTGGTAGATATGCTAAAGCTAATTCATGATGGAGAACATACCCTTTCAAAATATGCAAAAATACCTTTTACTTATAAAGATTATCTTCGACTTATATTTTTATTTCATAACGGAGATGATACAAAATTATCTCGTATTCAAGCGTTGATTCACTTTAACACAGACAAGAATTTAACTAGAGTACCTACTTATATTGATGGAGAAATTACTACCTCTATCAATCTTTGGTTTATACCTGGAGTGATGAGAGCTCTTAATATAATAGGAGTTTTAGATGGAACGGTAGAAGGGAATCGCTATCGAATTACGAGAAGAGCAGTAATGGCGTATTAATGGAGGAAAACAGTAACCATGTATCTAAACATCATTTTATTGTCTATATTAATGATTTCTTCTTTTTATACAGATATTAAAACTTCAAAAATCCCTAATGTTATTACAGTAAGCGGGATTGTTGGAGGGCTACTATATAATGGTGTCATCAATGGTTTTGATGGGCTAAAGTTTTCGTTTATTGGTTTAATTATTGCTACTGTTTTATTACTAATCCTATATCTATTAGGCGGGATTGGAGCAGGAGACGTTAAATTATTTGCTGCAATTGGTGCAATAACTGGAACAATCTTTGTACTAAATACGATGATGTATTCCATTCTTTATGGAGGACTTATAGGAGTAGGGATTTTATTGTACAGAAAAGAATTTATTAGACGGATGACGCATACGCTCTTTCATTTATTCGAAATTTTATTTATGAAGGATCTAACAACTATTCAGGATTTCAAAAAAGAGAGTAGCATGAGGTTCCCTTTTATGTATGCGGTAATTCCTGGAGTAATAACTGCCTATATGTATCATCCGATGTAGGAAAGGAATGGTTGTAATGGATAACACAATTTATGGATTTAACTATGATTACGTTCAACAGCATAAAAACTATCTAATAATGAGTAAACAAGAAGGAATTGACAATAACGAATTAGCGGAAATCCAGGTTAATATGCTACTATCCAATCAGATTCCTCATCTACTTCCTATAGAGATACAGGAACAAGATTTTAAAGTGAAGCTTAGATATAACATTCATTCAAAACGAATGTTACCCTATGTACTTAAAAGTAAAAAAACATCAAAGAATGAATTTTTACAATTACTTCTTATGATTATAACAATAATAGAAGATAGTTCGAATTTCATGCTGAATGAGAATAATTATGTACTTAACAAGGAGTTTATTTATATAGGAAATGATTTGAATGAAGTATTTCTTACTTATATCCCCCTACAGCACATTGCTAATAAAGCAAGTATTCAAAGTGAATTACGTTCTTTAACTGGCAGTTTAATTGAAAAGGTAGAAAATCCTGCTGAAAGTAGCTTTGAAGAGGTAATGAACTTCTATAACGAGACTAGCTTTAGTTTAGCGGAATTAAAACAAAAATTGATAGCTCTATTAGATCGTAAAAGGGTAACTATACCTCAAGAGCATATCGAAAATAATGAAATTCCTTCTCCTATAAAGCAGCAAAAGAATAGCGTGAGTAAAAAGGAAAAGGATAAGCCTGTAGTTAAAAAAGAGAAAGAAAAAGAGCAAGGGAAAGTAGAAGAGAGAGAAAAAGCTAATCAACGAAGAACCATCATTTTTGCAGTTGGTTTTTTACTTATTGCTCTCATATGGAGAGGTTATCTAGCATATCAAAATGAAGGTGTGCTATACATTAGCATAGGATTAACCCTTTTGGTGTTAGATATCATCTATATCTTAATGAAGGTTAAGGGAAGAATTACGGAAAAAACTAATAAAGAAAAATTGCATGTTAAAAAGAATGCTATAACACCTCAAGTTCCAAAGAAAGTCGAGAAACAGCTACCTATACAGCATCAAAATATTTCAAAAAGCACAGATCATTATAAGGAGTTAAAAAATAATACCGTATTATTATCAAATACGAATGAAACGGTTCTATTAAAAAATACTCCTGATT
>JAENYW010000256.1 GCA_016841555.1 Tepidibacillus decaturensis | reverse complement strand
GGCTAGGAATTTATATTCTTTCTATGATAATAGGTTAGCATAGAATTTTACTAATTGAGTTCGTGAAGAGTTCGTGGAATTTTTATGTCAAATACAAATAAATCTAGCATTTGTTCTATCTTATAAAATTTTATTTTCCTCCATTATTCTTCTTATATATT
The DNA here is from genome assembly GCA_016841555.1 of Tepidibacillus decaturensis. GTDB lineage: Bacteria > Bacillota > Bacilli > Tepidibacillales > Tepidibacillaceae > JAENYW01. The sequence goes on along the minus strand of JAENYW010000256.1, from coordinate 4,202 downwards.
CCTTTTCTTTTAAACTGAATTTTTCATACATTTTTGGAATTTCTATATCTGACTTATATTTAATTAATGAAAGATATAATTCATAAACTATGGGATATGCTCTTCTTGAAACAGATAAATCATATTTTTCACAATATAGATTTGTTAAAGATAATAAATCATTTTCAAAATTCGAGATATCTGTCTGCCAGACTTTTGCTTCAATTGAATTTCCTATTTTAGAACAAATAATATTATTTTGATAACTATCTTTATCAATAAAGCCAGTACCAAAACTTCTACATACACTTGGCCTTACATTGTAAATTTTACAATTATTGGACTTAGCATCTAAAAAAGGACAAGGTAAACCTGTTTTTTGAACTCTGAGCATAAAATCCTTTTCAAACACATCATTTTTGTTAGTTGCATATTTTTCAAGATTGTCGACTAGTTCAGGAAAATTTATATTTAGAAATTCCCATTGCATCTTTACATTTTGTCTTAATTCTTCTATTTCTAATTGACTCCATTTTCTAAGTTCATATAAAATAATTGCAAATTCTATATCAGAGATTACAAAATAATCATAGCAACATTCACTGCAACCATCGTAACAAACGGGTGTGAAATTTGTATTTTTATAATGATTTTCAATTGCAATGTCTATTTTTTTATGTAGTTTGATGACTTTCGCTGCTCTACTTTCTTCATTGATATCTGGATGACATTTTTTTTGTTTAAGTCCACTTCCACAAAAACAAATATTATTTCTACCCATTAGTTAGCCACCTTTTATTAACCTGATATACATAAAATCAGCCACAATAATGTTGTTTTTAAAAAAAAAGCTAATTACAAACCCATTTTTCTTTAATGATTTTAATTCGTTGTTATATAATTTTTTATGCCGATATTATTAAAGTTAATATTATTAAAATAACTGGAAATATTGTATATTTTAAATCATCAATTAATCGTCCTTTTACCTCTCCAATTATTATTCTTTTGATCATTATCAATAAAGATATAATTACGAATAGAAGAGTCGCATTAATAACCAGTATCATTGTTATAATATCAAAGATTGTACTGAAATGATAATTTGCAAAAAAAGAAATATTCCCACCTATAAGGGCAACAATAGCAATAAAAATTGTTAGTACTTCAATATTTCTTATCTGCTATCTAGTTTCTTTTTAACTTCAACAAAATCATCTCTAATAGTACTCGTTTCTAAAACTACTTTTTGTAAATTTTCATAGTGATTTGATAATCTTTCCTTTATGATTTGGAAATAAATATGAGTTCCAGAAATAGCTCTTTCTCCTTCAACTGTAAGACGTATAAAATTACTTTGATTCCTCCATCTTTTTTCAATGTCAAAGTTTTGTTCCAATTCTTTTTTTGCGAACTCACGAATATTATTTACAGAATTAATACTAGCTGGTACATGTGATATAAGTCCATTAAAGTATAAACCATCTGTTAATTTTACTAGATCTGTTTATGGCAAAATAAAAGTACATAGAATGGCAGCCTAAAAATACATAAGTTGCAATGAAAGAAAAAGCCTTGCCAGTCATCCAAATATCTATTAACCTTTTTCATGGAAACACGCAAATATTTTCATGAGGGGGAAACAGAAAGGATGCTAGCAATGGCTCAACAAGATTATATCAAACACTTAAGAGAACAGGAAGACTTACCAATTAATAATATTGCTAAACAAATGAATATCAATTGGAGAACAGCAAAGAAATATGCGGATAAGGATGATTGGAATATTGAAATAAAAGAAAGAAAAAAGCGTTATCCAATATTAGGTGACTACATAGAGATTATTGACACATGGTTAGAGGAGGATCTAAGAAGGCATAAAAAGCAAAGACATACCCAGATTCGAGTTTATCAGCGTTTAGTTGATGAATGTGGTTTTACAGGAGGACAACGTACTGTTACTGCATACGTTTCAAAGAAAAAGAAAGAGTTAACGAAAGCTACAGATACATTCATTGACCTTCAACATCCAGGTGGGGAAGCTCAAGTCGACTATGGTACAGCAGAGGTAAGTCATAAGCACAAACTCATTCAAATAAAATACTTAGCCATGTCTTTCCCATACAGCAATGCCGCGTATATCTGGATATTACCTAGTGAAAACATAGAAAGCTTCCTAACTGGATTACAACAATTAATGCAACTTGTTGGAGGAGTTCCAAGAAAAATATGGTTTGACAACCTATCTGCAGCTGTAGTGAAAATAGAGAATGACAGAGAACGTAAAACAACCGAAAAGTTTAAACAGTTTGCACTACACTATGGATTTCAATATGAATTTTGTAATGTTGGAAAGGGGAATGAAAAAGGCAATATCGGTGCGACTTGAAAAGTCAAATTATGAATTGTCTTTACAGACTACTTCTTCCGTTTGAAGTATTCCTACTGTCACATGCGATAAGGGTAACTATATGGTGTGAAGCTGACAGGACAATGTGAAAAGCAGGTAAACCAAATACTTGCGTATTGCTAGGAAAAGCTAACCTATGGTTAACATATGTGAACTGATGTAAGAGTCGTCACCTTTGCTGAGCGAAAGTTTGGTTGACACGCTCTACCCAAAACGGGATGGAATTCGGCATTAACAACTCTATGTGTGTTAATGAAAATGGACATACAATTCCCGGCTTATAGTCAGAACCTAAGGGATTGCATATTATTCATAATTTGGAACAAGGTAAGCCCTATGATCTCTTTAATGAGTAGGTCAACCGTAAGGAAGATACAATGGTCAGAGGGTAAAGGATATTGGAGAAAGCGAACGATTTCCTGTAATCGGAAATATAAGGGTTCAAAATTTGCCCTAAACCGAAAGGTAGCAGACTTCCAATAAGTATTCGATCGTACGAATGAAGGGGATAACTATGAATGTGAATGATTCAATTACATGTAAAAAAATACATGAGAACATTACAAACAAACAACTGGCCTTTGAATGGGAAACCATTGACTGGAACCAAGCAGAACAGTTTGTTAATAGAATTCAGATCAGGATTACGAAAGCAGTTATAGCAGGGAAACACAATCTTGTGAAAAGACTCCAATATCTTTTAACGAATTCTTTTTATGCCAAAGCTCTATCAGTAAAAAGAGTAACAACAAACAAAGGGAAGAACACACCAGGCATTGATGGAATTACATGGAACAACACTTTTGAGAAAATGCAAGCGGGGTACAGGTTAAGCAATCGGAATTACAAATCTAAACCATTAAAGAGAGTGTATATCGAAAAGTACGGGAAGGCTGAAAAACGTCCACTAAGCATACCTACAATGTACGATAGAGCTATGCAAGCACTTCATCTACTTTCATTAGACCCAATCGCCGAGACAACAGCGGAAAAGGTATCTTTTGGTTTTAGAAAATATCGAAGTACACATGACGCGATGTCCCATATTTTTAATCTGATGGCAAAAAAGAATTCAGCGCCATGGGTGCTTGAAGGAGATATCAAGGGTTGTTTTGATAATATTCAACATAAATGGTTAATGGATAATATCCCGATGAACAAAAGAATATTAAACAAATTCCTGAATGCAGGCTACGTATTTAATAAAGAGTTATTTCCAACAGACTCCGGAACACCTCAAGGGGGTACGATTTCTCCGACCCTTGCGAATATGACATTAGATGGTATAGAAAGAAGTATTGCTGAAAAGTATTGGATGAATGGTAAAGGTAAGATAGACAAAAAGCACAAAAATCACAAGAAAATAAACTTTATACGCTTTGCTGATGACTTCATCGTAACAGCAACTGATAAAGAGACACTAGTAGAAATTCAAAGTATTATTGAATCTTTCTTACTTCAACGAGGACTTATGCTATCACAGGAAAAAACGCTAATAACACATATATCGGAAGGATTCGATTTTTTGGGATGGAACTTCAGAAAACGAAAGATAAAACTCATTATAACTCCTTCCAAGAAATCTATCAAAAAAATAATTGCAGGCATTAGTCAGACAATCAAGACTAATAAAACTTTAGAGCCCTATATGTTAGGATAGTTGTCGTATAGATGATACAATATGTCTAAGAGATGAGAGGGGATCTATACGATGGTAATAAGAAAGAAATATTCTCAAGAATATAAAAATAGCATACTAGCTCAATTACAACCTCCAGAGAGTAAATCCGTTTCACAATTAGTAAAAGAAACA
>JAENYW010000255.1 GCA_016841555.1 Tepidibacillus decaturensis | reverse complement strand
CAAGAAACATCTTACCATGTATCTTGCTGTAGTGTCAATCTGTTTTTTTTTGGTAGATAAATAATAAAGACTGTTTATAATTTAGCATGTGAGTCATGCATTGTCAAACTATATCTATGGTCTTTTTTCAATCATTTGTCCCAATTGTGTCCAAAACTCCTCATGCTCAAATCCTTTTCTCCAAGCAGCTATACCAGCAAGTCTGTATTGCTTCATCAATTCTACACGTTTTTCCATTGAAAGTTCATCTTCAATCCAAATTTTATAGGTAGTATTCCCTTTTTTCACTTCTACATAATTCTGTCCAGATAGTTGATCATAGCTAATATTTGCATTATTATCTTCTATCCACTGTTCCCGTTTTTCCATCGTTAGTGTTTTCGATTTGACAGTTACTTGTCCATTCCCATCTTCTTCCTCTATCCATAATCGAGTATAGAATGGTACTCCGAGAATAATCTTATCGTTAGGAACATCTTCTAGCAATCCCTTCAAACCATTTTCTACCCAAGGAAGAGAAGCTACAGATCCTGCCTTTGGACTACTAGCCCAGTGCTCATCATAGCCCATAACAATCATATAATCCACCACTTCTCCAAGTAGCTTTCGGTCATAAAATAAGGACCAATTTTCGTTTTTGGATTTAAAGGTTACATCCATAGATACAGTTCTATCCTTTTCATGAAGCAATGGAGTTAACTCTCTAATAAATTGAACAAGCAATTCTCGATCCTTTAAATATACATTTTCAAAGTCAATATTAATTCCATCTAGCTGATATAAATCAACATAGCTTAATAATTGTTTAATTACTTCAATCCGTACTGAAGTATTAGACAGCATATCATGTGTTAGCTCTGGATCAAAGCTATTAGAAAATAATCCCCACACCTGATATCCCTCGGTATGAGCCCAATCTACATAATTAATATCTGCATTGTTTTTTACTAACCCATCCTTCTGCAGATGGAACCAAGTTGGAGATACCACTTGTAAACCTACTAAATCCTTAGACTTATCAATCTTTGTCTTATAACTGCTTGAATACTCCCAGGTTAAGACAATCGGCTTCCCAATTGGATTCCATGGCTGATATATCTCTTTTGTTATCGCGTGCATCTCAATATCTGTTAGCATTACCTTGTTTTTATCTATATATCCCATGGAACCATCGGTTGATTCAACCCAGTACCAACCATTCACTTCTTTCATGATTAAAACTTCTTGTGTAGGAGCAACCTCTGTAATCCAATGGGATATCCAGGCTGGCTGCTTTCTAAGTTTTGTCTGCTCTACTACTATTCCTCTTTGAATAGGCTGTGTTAAATCATGAATAATAATAATGGAATCTTTTTGACTATAATCCAAAGATAAATCATAATAATCCTGTATCGGAACAACCGGCAGATAAATCTCACCTTCAACCTCTTTCACTGGATAAGTGAAGGAATATGGTTCTAAATTTAATAATCCTTCTTTTTTTCCTAATGGCAAATGAAATACATCTTCATTCGTCGTTATAATAGCCATCTTTCCTTTTTCATCCCATTGAATAGTTGGATCTATATATTCCTTCATAAAAGTAAAAGGAAGATAGAATACTCCATCCTGTTCTATAGCATGCGTATTAACTTTGTTCCCCATATAAAACATTTCAATGTTATTACTGGTATTTACTTTTTCCTGTTCAAAAGCAGGATAATAATACACGATTCCTAAAACAGAAAAAAGTATAGAAGTCGCTGCTAGCATCATAATAAAGGAATACACAAATAGCTTCTTTTTTTTATTTTTACTTCTATATATTGGCGTATCAAACATTTTCAGTATCCTCCTATCCTTCCTCTATCATAACAGGATTCCATAATAAATTGGGATAGAAAATTAATGAAACTCAATTATTATACATTCCCTTTTTCCTGACAGGATGCACAAAGACCATATAGCTCTACACGATGAGATTCAATGGTAAAGCCTGTTCTTTTAGCGGCTAATTTTTCAAGATCGGTTAAACAGGGATAGAAAAAGTCTTCAATATGACCACACTCTCTGCAAACCACGTGATAATGTATGGAGCTATTTGCTTCAAAACGGCTAGAATCATCCCCGAAGGATAACTCTTGAACTAACCCTGCCTCTCTAAATACTCTTAAATTATTATATACAGTAGCTACACTCATACTAGGATATTCCTTTTCTAAAGCTTTATAAATCTCATCAGCTGTTGGATGAGATTTTGTTTGAAATAAATAAGTCAAAATAGCATGGCGTTGTGGCGTCATGCGAATTCCATTATTTTTCAAAGTATCCAATGCTTCTTTAACGTTTTCTATAGCCATTCTTCTCTTCTCCTTTCTTCTATACGTGAACTTTAGATAAGTGAAATAAATTATGATAAAGCACTAATCATAAACCATCTCCTATCAAGCATATCTTTATGTTATTTCTTATTCTTTTTCCCATATTTGCAGTAGGTTAGTAATGAACAGGAGTCACATTTGGGGTTCCTTGCACTACATACCCTTCTTCCATGCCATATCAACCAATGATGTGCACTTGACCATAATTCCTTTGGGATACGTTTCATTAATTGATACTCTGTTTCTAATACCTTGTCACTTTGAGCTAATCCTATGCGGTTCGCAACCCGAAACACATGCGTATCAACAGCAATAGCCGGTATATCAAAGGTATTACTTAAAACAACATTAGCTGTTTTCCGTCCAACCCCTGGCAATGATTCTAACAGTTCTCTTTCCTTAGGAACTTCTCCATGATATTTCTCTACTAAAATTTTGCAGGTTTCTAAAATATTTTTACTTTTATTCTTGTACAATCCGATTTTTTTAATCTCATTTTCCATTTCCTTCTGAGATAAGGGAAGGAAATCTTCTGGTTTTTTATATTTTTTAAAAAGATGTGGAGTAATTTGATTCACTGATTTATCTGTTGCTTGAGCTGAAAGTATTGTTGCTATTAACAATTCAAAAGAATTACGATATAACAATTCGCATGTCGCATCAGGATAAAGCAAGGCAAGTTCATCTAAAATTTTTTTTGTAGGAATGCGATTCGGCAATGTGATTTTTTTCCATTCTTCCATATAACTCTCCTATTCTAAATTCCATTATACCATGTTAAATAAGAATTTTTATCATATTAAAACGTCTAATTTGAGAAAAAAATCAATCTATAGCATTGAATCTACATAAACTACTCATGTAATCATAACCAGTAATCTACATATTGTAAACATTTTAATCACCTATGTATGTTAAACAATTGAAAAACATAAAAAAACAGAGCACTATATGTACTCTGCTTTACTAAAATCCTTTAAGATTAAGGCAGGCGATTCGGACCTTGCTCTTCTTGATTACCTGAGCTTTGAGTAAAAGACATTGCTGGAGCTTCTGTCTGTTGCTTTTGTTTTTTCTGTTTATTATTTTTAGGTTGCTTTGGCATGTACAATCCCTCCTTTCCACAAAGTATAGTATTTCCTATATACTTAGGCACATACGATATCAAGGATGGAAAGTAGAGGAATTTACGGATTTGATTTTTTGTTTACATTTAAATCGGAGTAAAGGGAGTTTCAACCTCTTGAAGGCTAAAATTAACCCACCTTGCAGCAACAAACAAAAAATCAGAACAACGATTCAAATAAGATAATACTATTTCGTTATTAATATTGATTGCTAACCGTTCCGCTCTCCTAATAACAGATCGCGCAACATGTAGTGTTGCTCCTGGCTTTGAACCTCCTGGTAAAATAAATTGATTTAACTTAGGGATTTCTCTGTCTAATTCATCAATAAATTCTTCTAATCTAGATACTTGTTGGTTAGATAAAGGCCAATAAACTTGTTCTCCTTCAGGTGTAGATAATTCAGCACCTACATGAAATAAATCATGTTGTACTTCAATTAACATGTTTTTCACTTTTTCCAACTTAGGCTCTTTCATATCTGTTAAGGCTAATCCAATCATTGAATTCGCTTCGTCTGTTGTGCCATAGGCTTCCACTAATAAATCATTTTTTTTAACTCGTTTCCCTCCAGTTAATGAGGTGAATCCTTTGTCACCAGTTTTCGTATAAATTTTCATGAAAACCCTCCCTTTCTAAAATTAATACCCCTTCTTCAAATCAATCACATTTTTCATTAATGAGAATTCCTGCTTCAAATAATGACCCATATTATAGTTGAAGATCTCCAATGCTCTTTCTATATATTTTGATGATCTTCCCGATAAATGAGGTGTAATGAAACAATTCTCTAACGTCCAAAAAGGATGATCATCTGGTAAAGGCTCTTGCGAAAATACATCTAAGACAGCTCCTGCAATTTCTTCTTGCTTTAACGCTTGATATAAAGCTTCTTCATCTAC
>JAENYW010000254.1 GCA_016841555.1 Tepidibacillus decaturensis | reverse complement strand
CCATCGTGTTGAACAAGTACAATCTCTTGGAAATCAACTCCTTGATGCAGGAGTTCCTATCGTACAACCTATAGGAGGTCATGCGGTATTTTTGGATGCTCGTCAATTTCTAGCTCATTTAACACAAGAACAATTTCCTGCACAAGCATTGGCAGCAGCGCTTTATTTAGATAGTGGTGTTCGTGCAATGGAAAGGGGCATTATCTCGGCAGGGAGGAATAAGGATACAGGAGAACATAACTATCCAAAGCTTGAATTAGTACGGCTTACTATTCCACGGAGGGTGTATACAGACCGTCATATGGATGTTGTAGCTGATTCTGTTATTCATTTATATGAGAACAGAGATAAAATTAGCGGGCTAAAAATGGTATATGAACCACCAACGTTGCGATTCTTTAATGCTCGCTTTGAACCGATTAATAGAAATTTAATTGAAGAATAAATAGAAAAAGGGCTGCTTAAAAAGGAAACATGTAAGCTAGCCCTCTTTTTAGATAGATGATTCGTCTTTATCCTAATGCAACATCTAAAGTCATCATAACAGCAAATCCAAGCATCGCTCCTATTGTTGCAACATCTGTATTTTTATCTAGCTGTGACTCAGGAATTAATTCTTCAACAACAACAAAAATCATAGCGCCTGCTGCAAAGGATAAAGCATAGGGAAGAATGAATTGCATAGAAATAACTGCAATAGCTCCAATGACTCCAGCTATCGGTTCAACGATACCAGATAATTGACCATACCAAAAACTTTTACGTCGAGAAAATCCTTCTCTGCGTAAAGGTATGGATACAGCTGCACCTTCTGGGAAGTTTTGTATGCCGATTCCAATAGCAAGAGCTAAAGCTCCAGATAATGAAGCAGAAGGTAAATTTGCACTTAAAGCACCAAAGGCTACTCCTACAGCTAAACCCTCCGGAATATTGTGTAGTGTGATTGCTAAAACCAATAATATACTTCGATGCCAATTCGTTTCTATTCCCTCGGCTCTTTCACGTGGGTACTCTATATGTAGATGGGGTAATAGTTTATCTATTCCTAACAAAAACGCTCCACCTAATAAAAAACCAATGACAGCAGGGACAAAAGCGGGTAAGCTTGATTGAATCTCTGCCATTTCAATCGCAGGAGCTAATAAAGACCAGAAGCTTGCAGCAATCATTACACCAGCAGCAAATCCAAGCATTCCATCAAGCAATTTACGGTTAATGGTTTTAAAAGTAAAAACAGAACCAGCACCTAAGGCAGTTAGAAACCAAGTAAATAGTGTAGCAAACAGGGCTTGCATAATAGGGTTTAGAGCTATAAACCAATCAGATAGCATTTGAAACATAATAATCCCTCCTATAGTAATGGGAATTTTGTTAAGTTTTCACAACCATAAATAGGCTTTATTACTATATGCAGAGAAAAGAATATTGGATAATAAAAATATATTTATGTAATGAAAAAAAGTTGCCTTAACGAAACTTATAGTGAAATTATAATATAGTATGTATTAAAAGTATAGTTATGAAATGTTTTTTTTGAAGTGTATTATTTTCGTATTATAGAAAGGAATACCTATAAAAATGTCGAATTTAAATAAAATACGACAATAAAATGCTTATAAGGAGAGTCATCTATGAAAAATATGAAATTCAGTTTTTCCGTAAAACAAAAAATTATTGTAAGCTATTTAATTGTTATTATTTTTATGGCATTTGTTATTTCCTTTTCAATTTATCAAACCAATGAGATTCAAAAACAATATGAAAATATTATTAATCAACACGTTTCCCATTTGATTGAGGTTCAGCAATTTCAAAAAAGAATGTTAGAAGAGATTGATTTAATTAAAAAATACGGGCTAACCCAAAATTCTAATTTAATTGATGAAATAGATAAGTCCCATGCTGCAAATCATCTAACATTAGAAGCCTTAATATATAAATCTTCGTCAAAGAGTGAAAAGAATGAATTAAATACGCTAAAACAGCTATACAATAATTTTACAAAAGATGAAAAGCAGATGATTCAAGCGATTAAAGAAAACAAACTGGACGTATTTGTTGTATTAATGGAGAACAAGTTTGATGAGGCGGTAGGAAATAAAATTGATAATATTGTACAAAATATAAGAATAGAGATGAATGCACAACAACAAAAAATGAGTGATGATGTAAAAAAGATGAAGGAATATGTAATATATTCAAATATTTTTATTCTTATTTTTACCCTAGCAATGGCATTTTATATTGCAAGTAAAATTGCTAATCCAGTTAAAACGCTAGCAAGACAAGTTCAAAGAATGGCACAAGGCGATTTAACAGAAAATATTCAGCGTATAAAGAGTAAAGACGAGATTGGAAATTTACTCATTGCATTTCAACTATTACAAGATCAATTAAGAGACTTAATAAATAAGATTCAAATAAATTCTGAACAAGTAGCTTCAACATCCGTAGAAATATCAGCGAGTACGGAGGAAACGACTAAATCGATTGAACAAATAACATTAACAATGCAAGAAATGTCAACAAGCTCTGATCAACATGTTCATCATGTGAGAGAAGCATCGGATAATGTTGACCAATTTAGACAAGGGATTCATGATATTATCCAATATGCCAATAATGTTACTAGGGCTGTTCTTCAAACATCTGAAACAGCTAACCAAGGATTTAATACAGTAGAAGAAGCAAAGAAACAAATGAATGAGGTGGGAAATACAGTTGATGCATCTGTTCAAGTCATTACAAAGTTAAATCAACAATCTGAGCACATCAGTGAGATTGTAGAACTAATAACGGATATTGCAGAGCAAACGAATCTGTTGGCATTAAATGCAGCAATTGAGGCTGCGAGAGCTGGGGAACAAGGAAGAGGCTTTGCAGTTGTTGCTGATGAAGTGAGAAAGCTAGCTGAGCAATCTGCTAATGCTGGAAAAACGATCTCTGAAATGATGCTTGGAATTAGAAACGATACAGAAACAGCTGTTCAAACCATGATAAATGGAAATCAAGAAGTAAAAGAAGGTATATTGATTGTAGATAAAGTGAGTAAAGGGTTTAATGATATATTATCCGCTATTGAACACGTATCGAATAGCAGTGACGCTACCTTACAAGCAGCAAGAAATATGGAGACATATGTGGAACAGGTAGTAGTGGAAATGGATGAATTGGAGAAAGGGATAGAGAATAACGCTGAACATACCCAAACAGTAGCTGCTGCTTCTGAGGAACAAAATGCTTCCATTGAAGAGATAAGCTCTTCTTTTGAATCACTATCCAGTATGGCAGAAGAATTAAATGAATTAATTAAACAATTTAAATTAAAATCATAACAGTAAAAGGGTATTAAAAAAATCGGCATATATGCCGATTTTTTTAATACCCTTAAGGCTTACAGAGCAGCTTTAACTGCTTCAAGTGCCTTTTCGTAATCAGGATGGTCTGTTACTTCTTTTACATATTCTACATAAGTAACTTCATTTTTAGCGTTAATAACGAAAATAGCTCTTGCTTCTAAACGTAAATCCTTTAAATAAGTACCGTAGGCTTCTCCGAAGGACATTGTCTGATAATCAGATAATGTTATAACCTTATCAATCCCTGTTGCACCACACCAACGTTTTTGTGCAAATGGAAGATCCACACTAATCGTTAAAACTGTAGCGTTAAGGTCGGTTGCTTCTTCATTAAAACGTCTTGTTTGCGCATCACATACTGGGGTATCAAGACTTGGAACTACACTGATTAATTTTACTCCATCAAAATCAGTTAAAGAGACGGGCTTTAAGCTATTATCTACCACCTTAAAATTAGGTGCTTTATCACCAACTTTAATTTCTGGTCCATACAAAATTGCTTGATTTCCAGCAAATGTTACTACTTCTTTACGCTCTTGCATTAATTTTCCTCCTCTTTACTAAACAAAATAAACTATATAGTCTGTTATGTATAAATAATAGCAATTTTTTTTCTATATGTAAAGGAAAAAATTCAATAAAGAATACAGCCTAAGAAATACACTTAGGCTGTAAACTGACGAGAAAGTTGTCAGAACGCGTGATAAATAGGGGGTACAAAAATTCCTGCTTACGCTTCCTGGCGCTCTCTAAATAATAAGGTAATGGAATATATTCCTGCAATACCGACAATTGTGTATATTACCCTACTAATCCAGCTCTCCTGTCCTCCAAAGACACTAGCAACTAAATCAAATTGAAATAACCCGACCAATAGCCAATTTAATGCACCAATAATTACCAAAACAAGGGAAAGTCTAGTCATTCAAAGTCCCTCCTTTCTGTTTTAAGTATTTCCTATATACAAGAGAATATAACTTTATTTTCAACATTTATCTAAACGATCTTTATCGGGTTAAGACCCCCGCTTCTATAAGCGGGA
>JAENYW010000253.1 GCA_016841555.1 Tepidibacillus decaturensis | reverse complement strand
TTTTTTTCACGGTAGGCAACAATATTCTTCGCTACTGTTTTATTCAATCCTGTGATATAAGATAGCAAGGATACGGATGCTGTATTTACATCTACACCAACATAATTAACCACCGACTCAACTACTTGTCCTAAGCTTTCTTCTAATTTTTTTTGTGTTACATCATGCTGATACTGTCCAACACCTACTGATTTCGGATCTATTTTGACTAATTCAGCCAACGGATCCTGTAATCTCCTAGCAATTGATATTGCACTTCTTTCTGCAACATCTAATTTTGGAAATTCTTCCCCCGCCAGCTTTGATGCTGAATAAATACTTGCACCAGCTTCACTTACAATGATGTAATACAATTCCAAACCCGATTCTCGTATGAAATCAGCAACGAATTGCTCTGTTTCTCTCGATGCGGTACCATTACCTATAACAATCATTTCTACTCCAAATTTTTCAATTAACTCTTTTAGATATTTTTTGGCTTCTTCTACTTTGTTTTGTGGAGGTGTAGGATAGATAACATTGATTGCTTCTACCTTACCAATAGCATTAATCACGGCTAATTTACAGCCTGTTCTATATGCAGGATCAACTCCTAATACGGTTTTTCCTTTAATAGGCGGCTGCAGTAGCAATTGTCTTAAATTGGCTGAAAAAATGCGTATGGCTTGCTCTTCTGCCTTTTCTGTGAGTATTTGTCTAACCTCACGTTCAGTAGAAGGAGCTATCAGACGTTTATAACTATCTTCTACAACCTGTAAAAGAACTTCAGAAAGTCTTTTAAAAGAGGAAAAAGGAGAAAATTGCTTACTTAATCCCTCCATCATCCACTGTGTATCATCCAATTCTATCGTAGCCTTTAGAATATTTTCCTTTTCACCACGATTTATAGCTAAAATCCGATGATGACGTATGGTTCGTACAGGCTCTTGATAATCGTAATACATTTCGTAAACACTATCTATTTCTTTATCTTTAGCTTGTACTTTCAACGTACCTTTATGTATCGTCTTATTCCTTACCCATTCTCTTACTACAGGATCATCTGCTAAAATTTCAGCAATGATATCCTGTCCGCCCTTTATTACATCTTCCACTGTATTTAAATCTTTTTCTTCCGAAATCCATTCTTTTGCTTTTTCGTTTACTTCCTGTGTAGCTTTATTCTCAAGCATCCATAAAGCAAAAGGCTCCAGCCCTCTTTCCTTAGCAATACTTGCTCTTGTTTTCCTTTTTGGTCTAAATGGACGATAGATATCTTCAAGCTGCTGTAATTTTGTTGACCGACTAATCTTTTCTTTAATATCTTCTGTTAATTTTCCTTGCTCATCAATAAGGCGAATTACCTCTACCTTCCGTTGATGTAACGTTCTTAAATAGGTAATACTATCTGAAATGTCTCTTATCTTCACTTCATCCAGCTGACCAGTCATTTCTTTACGATACCTTGCAATAAAAGGGATAGTATTCCCATCATCTAAAAGAGCAATAACCCGTTGTACCTGTTCTTTTCTTATTTGTAGTTCTGTAGAAATTTGATCTATCATAAATTGTAAGGCTTCCATATTTCCTCTCCCTCTAAAAAAAATTAAAAAAAGAGGGGTTCACCCTCTTTTCTAGAAGTCTATCAAACCAAGACTAATTTGTGTAGCATCATTTACTTTAGACATCATCTCATCATCTAAATGAGTAATTTTATCCGTTAGCCTTTGCTTATCTATCGTACGAATTTGTTCTAATAAGATAACAGAATTCCGGTCAAATCCATATGTCTTCGCATCAATTTCGACATGGGTAGGCAGTTTTGCCTTCTGAATCTGCGCTGTTATCGCTGCAATGATGATTGTTGGACTAAAGCGATTTCCTATATCATTTTGGATAACTAACACAGGCCGTATTCCTCCTTGCTCCGAGCCAACAACAGGAGAAAGATCCGCAAAAAAAACATCGCCACGTTTTACAATCAAAATGCTACACCCCGCTTACTAAGCGGTCTACTGTCGTCTCTGCCTCTTCCTCTAATAAGAAGGATTCTGATGCTAGGTTTAAGTTTATATTAGCCATTTCCATATAGCCTCTTTGCATACTTTCTCGAATATATCGTTTTTTTCTTTCATGTAAATATAATTTCATCGCTTCTCGAATTAATTCGCTACGATTGGAATTTTCTTTTGCCACAACTCCATCTACCTCTTGAAGTAAATTTTGAGGTAAACTAATCATAATACGTTTCGTGTTGGACATTTGCTCCTTGCACCCCCAAAAAATTTCGCGAAAACAATAATTTATATTTATTCTAATAATACCATTATGTCATTTTATATGCAAAAATATACCGCGTCTATATCCTTGTTTATCTTAGTTAAAATACATACACTACACTCTTAATATATTATTATTCTTGGTTTTTTATTAATTTCCTTCCTGTATTTTTTTCCTTTTTACTAAATTCCCATTGTATTTGCAAATAACTTAACAATGGTAATATCCATAGTAGATATGCATAAGGCACATAATCAACAACAGAAATATGCAAAGCAATACCAAGTAATATAGCATTTAGATTCCATGGAATTAATCCGGCAACAACCATTCCTGAATCGGAAATTAATCGATTTAATATTCGAGGTTCTATCGCATATTGCTTATAATATTTTAGCATTACTTTACCTGGAATCATAATTCCCATGATTTGCGTTGCAAACAACAAAGCAGATGTGATACTTATTCCCATCGTTTTCTCCATAATTGATACGTTTGTTGAAAAAGAGGATGTCATTTTCTCTAATATGACAGATAAAATCCCTGATTCCTCTAATATACCATAAAAAGCTCCAACTACAATAATTAATAATACTTGATTAAACATATTCCATGCCCCACCATAAATAAAACCATTAGGATGCTGATAACCCGTAAAGGCATCATGAATTAAATCAAAAAAAGTCTTCTCTTGATAAGTATGTGCTAATAATCCTCCAATAAGACTACCTAGTAATAAATTCATTTGAATTGGCACCTTAAAAAAAGTGAAAATAAAAATAATAACCGGCGGTAATAAAAGCCATGGAGATAAAGAACCGTAAATATCCATAATATGTTCCCTTGTAAGAACAACAAGACTCTTCGAATCGTTATCTAAGTGTACTAGCCATTTTTCAACAATAAAATAGAGGATCATGGTTACAAGCATAGCAGGGATTAATGTTTTCAATAGCTCCTTAATCATTGCATTAAAATTTGTTCCCGTAACAACCGCATTAACATAAGCTGCTGATGATAACGGTGAAGTTCTATCACCAACAAAAGCACCAGAAACAATCGCTCCTGCAACTAATGATGGGTTAATCCCTAAGCTATGCGCCATTCCCATGAAAGCTACTCCCACTGTACTAGCTGTGCCAACTGAGGTCCCTAAAAACATCGATATCACGGAGCTTACAAAGAAACTAATAACGACTAAATATTTAGGTTGTATAATGGCTAAACCATAATAAATCAGAGCATCTATTGTTCCACTGCTAGACCAAATTGCAATCAGCATCCCTAAAAGCAGTAAAATATAAAATATAATAGAAATTGATTGAATTCCTTTCATAGAAGCTAAAAATAATTGTCCTAGATGTAGTCGATACATGAAAGATAAGATTAAAATGATCGAATATCCAATCAAAAGCGGAATATATAATGGAAAATGAAAAAAAGTGACCGTTAGTATTAATAAGAGAGCAGTCACGATAATAGGTACTAATGCTGGTAAAAATGGTATTCCTTTTTTCACAATTCTGTTTCTCCCTCTAATCTATTAGCTGATTTTTTTCTTCAACGATACACCCATTCTTACGATATATCCTTGGGATTCTTCTTCCAACAAGCGTAATTAATTCATAGTTTATGGTATGCAGCATTCTAGCATGCTCATCTACAGTTAACTCCTGCCCCTCTTGTTTTCCATAAATAATAACCTCATCATTCATCGAGGCTTTTGGAATATGTGTTACATCAATGAGCGTCTGATCCATACAAACTCTTCCAATAATCGGTGCCTTTTCCCCATGTAGTAATAAATATCCTTTGTTAGATAAGTTTCTAGACAAGCCATCAGCATATCCTATAGGCAAGGTAGCAACAACCGTTTCTTTGCTTGCTTTAAATGTGGCACCGTAGCTTACCGTCTGACCAGGCTTTAAGGTTTTTAGATATATTACCTTCGTTTTTAAGGACATAACAGGCTTTAATTGTGCGGCCGCTTGATTTACGTCATGAGAAGGAAGTAATCCATATAAGCTAATACCCAAGCGCCCCATTGTCTGTTCTAGGTCAGGCAAATCAATTAATGCTGCACTATTAGAAACATGGATGAATGGAATAGCCTGTGTTTCCTTCATCTTATCAACAACACGT
>JAENYW010000252.1 GCA_016841555.1 Tepidibacillus decaturensis | reverse complement strand
CGGACACAAGATCCTGTTCCGCCCAATGGTTTTTAATATCAGCGAAATACTGCTATTCCTTCATCCATGCTTGATAATAGCCCCATATCTCATCTGATATTTCACTTAAGCTCCAGCTTCCTACACCTAATAAGTTATATTTTTCTACCATTTGTAGCTTATATAGGATAGATAGCTCATTTTCATACCAAAAAATATAGTCTCCAGGTGCTAATGTTGTGTAATGTATTTGCTCATTCGTAGCACTAGGTATCGTTATCATTGCATAAGGAGACTTTTTTATGTCATCAAAAAACACTTCTCCATTAAAGTCTTCTATTAGCTCTTCTATACGATAGGCAGATACCCCTTTACCACCTTTTTTTCCTACTTCCCAATAACGTCCGTAAAACGGGAGTCCCACTACTACTTTATTATTTGGTACTCCTTGCTCTACTGCATTTTGAATGGACTTCTCTACAAATGAATAGCTTGCAACAGGTCCAGGTTTACTTCCATAATAACTTTCATCATATGCCATAAGCATTAGATAATCACTGTATTCTGCCAATTTTTTATAATCATAAGAACCCTGCCAACCTTTATTCCAATTATACGGGTTAGGCGCAACGGCAACCGATACTTCTTTGTCCTCAGGTAGCTTTTGCCTTAACAAACGAACAAAATCTGTATAATTATCGCGGTCTATCTCTGTCACGTTTTCAATGTCTACATTTATTCCGTCTAAATCATACTTTTCAATTACTGCAACAATTTCGTTTACTAGACTCTCCCTATTTTCTAATGCAGCTCTGCCTTTATTTCGGTCCCAATGATTACTTAAAAACGGTACAACCTTTATTTTTCTACTATGCATCGCTTGAACAAAAACAGGATCTACTTTTTCCTCTAAGGAACCATCTGCAAAAAGGTCAAAATAGCTTGGAGCAATCGTATCCATCGCATTATTTGTTTCCTCTACTGTTTGAATAAATCGATTCGTATCCCCAAAAAATAAATAGGTCATATTAAACTTCGCTGCTTTTACACTATCTACTGAAGCAAACACGGGTAAAGTAATCATCACAAATACCAATAGTCCTTTTACTAGCCTATTAAATAGAATCCCCTTTCTCATCTCTGTGTTGTTCTCCTCTCTAGCTATATAATTGTCTACGTTCTATATATCTACTATCTTATCATCATCGATTTTACAGCTAGATTCAACACACAAATATTACTAATTCTTATATATTTTATCTTTCTATCAATACCTCACGCTCTTCAGGAAGCCAAGTAACCTTTGCATCCAATTGTTCACTAATAAATCGGATTGGGACATAGCTGCGGGCATTTTTTAAAACAGCTCCTTGGTCTAAAGTAATCATTCTTCCGTTTACCCTCGCTTGAAAACTATTAATAGGAAGCTCTAATAGCTTATCCTCCGTCTGAAAGATTACCGTCTTCGTTTTATCATCCCAATCTACACTAGCTCCTAAACTATTTCCTAAAGCCCTAACAGGAACCATCGTCCGTCCATTTTTGATATATGCTTCCACATCTAGGGGATATGCTTGATCTAAACGATCTTTATCGAGTTAAGACCCCCGCTTCTATAAGCGGGAAATAAATCAGGTGGGGTAGACTCCCCATCTGATTCCCCGATGTTCAGCTAGCTGAACGAGTTCACTCACTATCCCTATTATAACAGACGAATAAGACATTGACTTTGGATATCATTCCCTTATAAAAAAAGAACCAAACAACAATGTCTGGTTCTCAGGCTGATAACTTTCTTATGCTTGTAATTCTGTTTCCTTTCCCTTCTCTATATCAATCCTTTGACTAACCAATTTTTTCATCCAATAACTATTAATAAATAGAAGGATAGAGGTAAATAAAAATACACCCCTAATTCCGATAATCCCCGATAATGATCCACCAACAATCGGCCCTACCATATTTCCTAATGAGACAGCACTGTTGCTATAACTAAATGTTCTACTTACCATTCCCTTTGGTGCATAATGACGAATAAGCGCGTTAATAGCGGGTAATAATCCGCCTAAAGAAACACCTAATAAAAATCTCCAAAACATCAGCTGCCAGACACTTGATGAGAAACTTTGAGGTATAAATAAGACCGCAGTTCCAAGAAGTGAATAAAACAGTACTTTTTCTGATCCATATTTATCACCAAATCTTCCTAGACTGGGTGAAGAAAGCATATTTGCAAGCCCTGTCGCTGCTGCTATTAAACCCGCAAAAAGAGAAATTCGCCCTCCAGGAGGTACTAAATCTTCAATAAACAAAGGAAGTACTGGCATGACATTTAAGGCTGCAAACTGAATTAAAAAAGCAACGAAGAAAAGCGACAATAATGGCTGTGTACCAGCAATCGTTTTAAAGTCATCAACAAATCCTGTGCTATTCGCTTTTTTATCTGCTTTAAATTCTTCCTTAACAAAAAATAAGACGATAAGCACTGCTATAAGAATCATGATTCCGGTATAAAAAAAAGTTCTTCGAAATCCTATATATTCAGCCAAAACCCCTCCTAATAAAGGGCCGATAATGGACCCAGCAACCGAACCAGACTGCAGCATCCCTAAAGCATAACCAGCTTGTTCTTTAGGCGTATTTGCTGCCACCAAGGCAATACTCGCAGGGTTAAACCCCGAAAAGAGCCCATTTAACATACGAAGGAAAAAAAGGTGATATACATTAGTAGCCATTCCCATTGACGTAATGATGATAGCCATACCAAATCCCGCTCTTAAAACCATTAATTTCCGACCATATTTATCCGCTAATTTTCCCCAAATTGGTGATACTAAAAAAGCTGTAAAAAAGTTAACTCCAAAAATAAGACCTGACCATAATGCTATTTGTTCCTTTGACTGAATACCCATTTCCTGTTTAATATATATCGGTAAAAAAGGAATAATAGATGTCATAGCTGCCATAAGCAGAAAAACAGAACCCCATAATATATACACATTCTTTCGCCATTGCTCCAAGGTGTCATCTCCTAAAAAAGTTCTAACTCTATTATATATTTCGTAACTCGAAATGAAAAGAAAAAACCGAACTTGTATTTGTTCGGTTTAGATTGACGAGAAATTCGTCAGGATGGCAGCTTGTAAAGAAAGTCTTAGATCAAGGAACCATGACAGCTAAAGATATCATAGGCTTTGTAGTAAAACTTCACTATCTATAAGCATCTCTATCCCTTCAAGATGTATTATAACACACCTATTTTCAGCTTTCACATTTTACTCATAGCCCGCTTAAAGAACGAGAGCTAAGTCTAGCTGATAATATATTTTTTTTTGCAAGCAAAAAAAGGCTTACTCCTCCTCATATTTCAATTTGGAATAAGCCTTCTAAGTTTTTTTAAGAGTTATACGTTTACAACTCTCTAGAATCTCTTTTGAACTAACTTCAAAAGGTTGAATTAAAATAGTATTCACAATCAAAAGAATACATAGTACAATTAATTTTTTTCTTAAAAAAATCACTTTTAGTCAACCTCGCTTACAGATACCTATTTGAAAAAATTCCTCTAATATTAATACCGAAGGTAAGGCCCAAGAAAAGTAAATAAATAAAATAAAACAATTTTTTTCATTTTTATTCCTCCGAAATACAAAATAATTTACTACTTGATTGGTCCTAATACATTATGAAGGTTTTCAAACATCTTACTTTTTGACCAACCCAAAGGTTATCCTTCATATAGAGTATTTTCATAGTTTATTTTAGACTTCTCAAAAAAGTCAAACCAGACCAAATCATTTTTTTCTTTATCTTCATATAATTCTGTTCCCACTAATCCTGGAACAAAAAGAATAATCTTTTTACTATCTGGAATTTCTCTAGCCTCAACAGGAAAGTTAGAAAAAATTAGTAGAAAACAAATTGTAAAAAGAATAACTTTCTTTAACATTAAATAAAAACACCTCTATTCTATAGAAAAATTCGCCCACCTGACGCATCATATAATAATATATAAATAAGTATCAAATAAGAAAGAAATGCACCCCCTATACAAACAATTATGCCTATTACTATATG
Organism: Tepidibacillus decaturensis; assembly: GCA_016841555.1. Lineage (GTDB taxonomy): Bacteria > Bacillota > Bacilli > Tepidibacillales > Tepidibacillaceae > JAENYW01. The sequence goes on along the minus strand of JAENYW010000252.1, from coordinate 390 downwards.
TAACGTTTTGTGGGAACTTCCTCTTAAAAACCAGAAATATGTAAGCATAAGTTGTGAAAAATACCAAAAAGATACAAATATTAAACCATCGGTTCCAGAAATCCTAGCTATAACATAAAATGAAGGAAGACTTAGTAAAAAGTTGGTTAAATAAAAAAATAATTGTTTAATACAAATCACCTCTAAAAGAAGTATTAATATATCAATTTCACGATAATGCCTCTTATTTACACTTCAAAAGTTGCAATTTCATTTAAATTATTTTGATTAAGCGAAGCTATCACATCTTGAGTTGAGTAACAACTTTTCCTCCACGTAAATTTGTTACTAATGAACCAATAGAATAAACTGGCCCCCAAGGTATCCCCCACCAACCAAAGAAAAGTGTAA
>JAENYW010000251.1 GCA_016841555.1 Tepidibacillus decaturensis | reverse complement strand
ATAAGGAAGCTCTCCAAAGGCTATTTCCTTATCCGGAATCACCAATTCAATTCCTTTTTTATCTAGCTTATCTTGCCAATCCCTTGAACGAAAATATGGATTATTGACATCTATATCAATTAAAGAGACCTGCCTTTTCTCTTCCGCCCATTTCATAGCAAGGTTTATCGCTAACGTCGTCTTTCCAGTTCCATAGTGACCGATTAAAACCAGTGCTTTATTAGACATCAATCTCTTAAATGGCTCCTCCATTTAACTACCCCTTATCGCTTGCAAGGATAGATAGAGCAATAGAAGCAAGCTTTGCCTTTGCAGTATCTGATCTAGAATTTAAGATAAGCGGTACTTTAGCTCCTAATACGACACCTGCCATCACACCCTTAGCAAAGTAAGTAATTGCTTTCCCTAGAATATTTCCTGCTTCAATAGAAGGAACAAGCAGCAAATCAGCCTCTCCCTCTATCTCACTATAAAGCCCCTTGTGATACAATGACTCTTTACTAATCGCCAAATCTAACGGAAGTGGACCCTCAATGATAACAGAGCCATAACGCCCATTCTTCGCATGTTCCACTATTTGCTGACACTCTACAGTGACAGGCATCTTTTCATTCACTATTTCATTTGCTGATAATAATGCAACTTTAGGTGTTTTCAATCCAATTTGCTGCAAAAACGCTATAGCATTTGCTAAGATTTGCTCCTTCTGAAGAACATCTGGTGCAATATTTAATCCTCCATCTGTCATATAGTAAAGATGTTCAAAACCAGGTATTTCAAATGCAGACAAATGACTAAAGATTCTACCTGTTCTCAATTTAAAATCCTTATGAAGTATCCCCTTTAAAAACGAGGTACTGTTGACAAATCCTTTCATTATAACCTTAGCGCTGCCATCATCCGCTAATTTTGCCGCTATATAAGCGGATTCCTCCTCATTCTTCGTTGCATAAATGGGATAGGAATGAATGTCAAAGCCAATTTGATTAGCAATTTTGACTATTTCCACCTTATTACCTACGAAAAAAGGAGTAATCAGTTCAAGCTCAACTGCTTGCTTAACCGCTTTTAGTACTTCTTCATCATGAGCTGCTGCAATACTTACATTTACGGACTCCTTTGACCTTGCCTTAATAATTACGTCTTCATAGCTTCGAAACCTCATTTTTTCCACCACCATCAATATCGTCTTATATCCCTGTAAATTTACTTTTTATTTGACGGATTTTTTCTATTCTATTGTCTACAAGCATATCTGCAGCTTTATAGCTAGGAATATTATGCTCCTTAGAAATAGTAAATATCTCTTCAATGGTATGATAAATTAAGCTGGCGTTTTTAAATGCACGATCTTTATTATAGCTTTGTAGCTCATCTGCCACTTGAATTAGTCCACCAGCATTGGCAACATAATCCGGTGCATATAAAATCCCCATCTCATGTAGTCTATCTCCATGACGCTCCTCAGCTAATACATTATTCGCTGCTCCAACAATTGCCTTACACTTGAATTGAGGAATGGTATCATCATTAATGATGGCACCTAAAGCATTAGGTGAAAAGATATCACAGGAAACACTATAAATTTCTTCAGGATGTACTGCTTTTACATCCGAAAATTCCATTAGTACCTTTTTCACATTATCCTCAAAAATATCTGTAATGATAATATTCGCCTTTTCATCAAGCAGATGCTTTACTAAATTTTGACCAACCTTACCTACACCTTGAATTGCAACTGTTAGCCCTTTTAATGAATCAGTCCCAAAAACCTCTTTTGCTGTTGCTTTCATCGCTTTCCATACACCGTAAGCCGTAATAATTGCCGAATTCCCACTACCACCATATTCTTCAGGAAGTCCTACCAAATATTTCGATTGCTTTGCAGCAGAAACGAAGTCCATCCCAACAGTTCCAACGTCCGTACCTGTATAAAAACGTCCCTTTAGCATTTCTACATACATTCCCAATGCCTGAAATAACTCATCAGATTTATCCTTTTGAGGGTCACCGATAATAACTGTTTTTCCACCACCATGAACAACATTTGACACAGCACATTTATAAGTCATCCCTTTAGAAAGGCGTAAGACGTCCATGATCGCATCCTGCTCTGTTTCATAATTCCACATTCTACAGCCACCCAATGCAGGACCTAATGTCGTATCATGAAGTCCGATAATTGCTTTTAAACCAGTCGCTTTATCATAATTAAAGATTAATTGTTCATGCCCGTATTGCTCCATAAGGTCAAAAATACTGAATACTTCCTTATTTTTATTTTCCATGCTAACTCTCCCCTTTTTTGAAACCAAATTTTCCCCTACATCAAAATATCGCAAGAAATATGCCAGTTTCTAAAACGCTTTCAATACCTATTCTAATAACCTATTTTTATCTTACATACAGCAAATGATAAGAAAAAATGACAAGTTATTTTATCGGATGATAAAATAACTTGTCATTTTGTGGTTGCTTCGATTGAAATAAGGGAGTTTAATCCATTTTAATATTATAATGCTTCATCTTGTTTAAAATAGTGGTATTTGAAACTCCTAACACTTTTCCCGCCTTACGAGAGGAAGTATGGGTTTTTAATACATTTTCTAAAATCTGCTTTTCTACTTCCTGTACCATTTCCTTTAAAGAAGCCCCTTTTCCTTCTATTGATAAATCTAGCTGAAGCATAACATTTTCCTGTTGACTTCGTTGCTTTATCGGATCTAGATTCGCCCACTCCAGAAAATGATGTAACGTTATGTTTGTTTGATTTGTTAAATTAATAATTCGTTCAAGTGTATTTTCCAGCTGCCTAACATTTCCTGGCCAAGGTTGGGCAATTAAATATTCCATCCCATCCTTTGTTAGACAAATATCTGGTTTGTTTAATTTAGCAGCAATTTTTCGAATAATATGCTGTGCAATCAACGGAATATCCTCTGATCGATCTTTTAATGGAGGAATATGAATCGGAATGACATTTAAACGATAATATAAATCCTCTCTAAATTGATCCTTCGTAATCATATCCTCTAAATTGCGATGGGTTGCTGCTACTATTCGAACATCTATTAGAATTTCCTTATTTCCCCCAACTCTACGAATGCTATTTTCTTGTAATACACGTAGTAAACGGACTTGAATATGGGGTGAAATTTCACCTATTTCATCTAAAAATAACGTCCCTGTATCCGCCTGTTCAAACAACCCCTTCTTACCACCCTTTGAAGCACCGGTAAAGGAACCCTCTTCATAACCAAACAATTCACTTTCTAGAAGATTTTCAGGAAGCGCTGCACAATTGATAGCGATAAATGGCGCATGACCACGATTACTTTCCATATGTATTGCTCTAGCAAACAACTCTTTTCCCGTTCCACTTTCCCCTCTCAATAATACTGTAGAATCTCCCTTTGCTACCATTTTTGACGTATCAATTATTTTCTTCATTGCAGCGCTCTGGTAAACAATATCACTAAAAGTGGTCAATTTCCTTTTACTATCTACCTTTGAAATAATCTCTTCTACCTGTCTATAATCCTTTAACGTTGCTACCGCACCTATCGTTTGTCCCTTTTCATTGATGATTGGTGAACCACTAGTTAAATAATGAAAGTTCTTGTTGTCTTTTTTTATTTTCATTTCCTGTAGATGATAGGATTTACCTGTTTGTAGCGTATCTAGCATGGGAATATCTCCACGAAGCAAGTATTCAATTTTTTCTCCTATCGCCTTTTCTATTGGTACATATAAAATTTGACTTGCAACCTGATTCATATGCGTAATACGACCTGTATTATTAATTGCTATAATTCCTTCGCTTACTAAATTCAATATCGTTTTTAATTCTTCTTCCCTTTGCTCATATGGCATGTAATCTTTTAAAGTAACCGATAAAACACCTTCAATTGTTTTTAACCCCTGAAGCAAACTATCCATCTCTTTATTCTTATGGCCAAATTTAATAGACATTCCCTGGTTGGCTTTTGCCTCCATCGCTAACAGGTTGATCTGATGCTCCTTTAAAACTTCAAACACTTCATAACCCAACCCGATTCGGTCTATAAAATCAATTTGAATAACTAATTCTTGTTCCAACCGTCATCACCTCTGCATAGGAATCCTATCTTTAGTATGCCAGATTTAATCATAAAAAGGGAGATGGATTACCCCAGACATATTTTGCTGCTTCTAGGTCAAGAATTCAACTCAACAATGACGCTTTTTTATTATGTTGGCATAGCGGTAGAAGCTGTCTTTTTTTATTCTCTTTTGGGTATCAAAATCAATATAAACGATGCCAAACCTCTTGCTATAGCCTTCTGCCCATTCAAAATTATCCATAAATGACCATAAATAATAGCCTTGAATATCCATTCCCACTTCATTTAACTCCCATATAACCTTTAAGTGTTCTTCAATAAATTCAATCCGATCAATGTCATGTATTTGCTCATCTTCAGATAATTTGTCAGC
>JAENYW010000250.1 GCA_016841555.1 Tepidibacillus decaturensis | reverse complement strand
ATATGATAAAAATCCCCTTCTTCTTTCTTTGCATAAAACGGATACCAATCTGGTATTCCAGAAGAGTGGGTTAATAACTGTTCTATGGTAATCGTAGATAAGATATCTGATAACAGTTTTTTATCTTTATTAATCGGCAAATATGCCGTAATAGATTGATTTAAAGCCAGCTTTTCTTTCGTAATTAAACGTAAAATCAACGTGCTAATGACCATTTTTGTAATACTTGCAATATCAAAAATTGAATCCTTTTCCATCTTTTGATTAACTGTCGTATCCGCCAATCCTATTGCTTGATGATAAATCGTTTCACCAGCAAAAGAAATTTGACCTACAAACCCAGGAAAAAAATCCTGCTTCATATATGATTCAATAATCGCTTCTAATTTTTTCTCTAGCAAAATTTTTCGCCTCATCTTTTAGAATTAGGGTATATACTTATCTTCGATTTTTAACAATATCTCTAGTTCGATCTAAATAATGCGCTATCTCCTCGTAATTCTTCGATGCAATTCCAGTAAATAAAATATCTATCACATTTAGCTGTGCTATCCTTGATGCCATTGCTCCACTTCGGATACTTTTCTCTTGAGAGGAAGTATATAAACGAATATCTGCCATTTTCTGCAATCGATTCTTTGTAAAGCCTGTTAAAGAAATAATTGTTGAACCGTTACCTTTAGCTACTTTTACTGACTCAAGAATCTCCTTTGTTTCACCAGAATAAGAAACCGCCAATACCACATCCTGAGAAGTCAAATGAACGGCCGAGGTTAATTGAGTATGGTTATCAGAAAAAGCTTCACACCAACGATTAATCCTTTTGCACTTTTGTTCAAAATCTAAGGCAATAATCGCCGATGCACCTACACCATACATATCAACCTTTCGTGCATGATCTATTGCATTGATCGCTTTTTCTACCTCTTTCACATCCAAAACGTTTAATGTATCTTCAATGGAACGGAAATTATTAAAAGAAACTGCTTTCATAATATCAGCAATGTTTCCGTTTTCAGAAATATCCTGATATTTTCTATCTCTGATCACAGGTTCATTTAGCGATGCAGAAAGACTTAACTTTAATGACTGATAACCAGTAAAATTCAAAGCTCTACACATTCGTATAATAGTAGCTTCACTTACCTTGCTTACTTCCGATAAAGAAGAAATCGACATGTTCAACACTTTTTCAGGATGCTTTAATATATAATTTGCAACCTTCTGTTCCGAAGGCTTTAATGAGGATATCCCTTGTTGAATTTTAGATAAACCATTTGTCATACCGATTATCATACAGATCACCTATCTACGATAAAATAGCTTAGTGTATATACACACTCGCGATGTAGTATTCTTTCATGTTTATTTAATTTGTTATGAAGTTTTACTACATTAAAATTATCAGAAAATTTTAATGTTGTCAAGAGTTATTTCATTGATTTTTACTTGGTGAAACTTCAATAACGCAAAGAACACGAGTACCTTAATGGTATTCGTGTCACATGTAGAGACAATTCATAAAATTAATCTTCAATTTATATTACAACTGGGAATGCAAAGAAGGACTTAACCTTTAATCAGTCGAAGAATCAGATGGCACTAGGGGTGCCAATTCAATCTCCTGAACGTCACCTTTTAGCCTCTCTATCGTTCCTGTAAACGAACCGAACATATCAGTTTTCAATTCAATCTTGTCATTGATCTGCACGATAGTGCAGGTTAAAGAAAAATCAAGTTTTTCATTTTTACTAAACTTAAAGCCCTGAGCAGATCCGAACACTGCTGCCGGATTATCACCCTTTGTTGGCATAAGAAAATTTGCTTCAGAATAATCAACCAGAATGGGATCAGTGTTATCTTTTCTTGTTAATGAAGCTATATCCTTAGGAAGCAATGTAAAGGTAAAAGGTTTGGAGGTATGTTTGGCGCTCATATTTAAATATTCTGTGGTGTTAACATTAAAAGCTTCCTTCAAATCCGTAAAGCTTTCAATTTCTGCATAACCACTAAACTCTCCATCATACGGTGATTCATTCTCATTTGTTGCCACAAAAAGAATGCTATTTTCCGCAGGAATGGAACCGTCTCCTAAACTACCCAAGAAGGGTACATTATTCTTTTGCTCAATCGTAATTAACCAAAATTTCTTTTCCTGTGGTTCTGATTCTTGTAACTGCTCTTCATTTCTTTGTGACTCTGCCTCGTACGTGGATGCGGTCATTTCATTATCAGTTGGTTGTGTTGCACCTGTATAAGCACACCCCGCTAAAAAAAGTAAAGTTACTATCATAATAATGATAAGCCTAAATCGTCTTTCTCGTCTTATCAATTCTATTTGCTCCTTTCGGATATTTAAATTTAACTTAATTCTCATTCATTATCTAGTTTTTATAGCATTTATCTGTAATGCCGTTCCAGTCTGTTATCATAAGCCGAATCTCGCCGTTATAATTCTCAAAGGAAAAGGTATACACGACATCCTCTCTCGCATTTCCTTTTTCTGGTATATAACCTTCTCGAGCATCGGTAACATAGATTTTATCTCCATCAACTCTGTATTGCCCGCTTAGAAAAGCTCCCTGCCCATTAAAAATAATCGTGCTGCGAAATCTCCCATCCTCTCCAAAATAATACCATGATCCTGAATAGGTAAATTCGGTAATATAACCATAGCTATCTACCCTTACTCCTGAGGTTTTATTGGTAGACCACAAGCCTACTAAGTCTGTTGATACTGTGGTAGTGTCTTGACTTTGCCCTGGATTATAATTCTTTGTTTCAAGCAATAAATAAGCTTGCTGGTAGTTCCAATCGACATTAAGATCTAGTGCTTCAAAAAGGGGTACAAGTGGTATGAATAGCTTGCCTTCACCCTCCTGAATATAAGGGGAAAACGGTAATACAACAGCGGTATTATTATGATTTGCCAATTGGTTTCCATCCTGAAAAGCGATTCCTTCATTTCCGTAATAAATAGCAAGGGTTTTTTCTTTTTCATCCCATTGATATTCAGCACCTAATTTTTCTAAAATAGGTATAGGATTTGCAAAAGGAGTGTCGGTAATTATTTCTATTTCTCCCATTGATATCTTTGAGTCATTGACATAGACATCCACAGTATAACTCAGCATTTCATAGGCTCTAGTTATGACAATGACACCCTGCTCTCTTGTAGCCGTTCCTTTTGGATCAAAACGATTATTTCCCACACCAGACACAATAGAGTTATTGGCGCAGTAATATACTGCTTCCTTTGCCCATGAGGAAATTTGTGCATCATCAGCAAATTTTAAAGGTTCACTTATATCATAATCTCCGGATATATTGATTACTTTTAACGTTCTAAGAAGTATAACCGCCATTTGTTCTCTTGTAATTACATCATTAGGGGCAAATTTCCCATTCCCCACTCCATTGACCAATCCTGCTCCAGCTGCTTTTAGGATTTGTGGATTTTGCGTATCTGTAAAGCTCATGCCCGCTATCGACGGTGTTTTGCCTGTATAAACCTCAAATAATCTAACAGCAAGCTCAGCAAATTCTTCTCTTGTAATGTATTTTGACATGTTATCTTTCACTCTATCAGTAATCAGTCCGTATTCTTCGGCACGGTTTAAGGTTTCAACTGCCCATGAGGAAGCGCCTGAATAATCTGCAGCATAAACCGTTGTAAAATTAGTACCGAATAGCAGGATAAATACCAAAAAAAAATAACTCGATTTTTTCAAAGAGATCCCTCCAGATCATCTACTTTAATGGGGCATTGACTCAATGCCCCATTTCTTAAATCATAAAAATGTTTGCTTTATTTTAGCTGCTCATATGTCCTCACTGTCATCGCTATAGCCTGCTCTCTTGTGGCCATTCCGTAGCCTGTTGCCTCCTGAACAGTTGTAGTTGCTTTAGGCATAAAATTACCCTGTGTATCGCCTGTAACAATTCCTATTTTCGACATGTATTTCGTAGCCTCTACCGCCCAGCTTGAAATATATTTTTGATCTGGAAAGTCTTTTACACCTTCAATGCTAAAATCTCCGTCGGGCTCTATTGCTTTAATGGCTCTAAACAGCATTGCGGCAGCTTGTTCTCTGTTTATCAATACATTAGGTGAAAAATGGGTTGCTGATGTTCCTTGTGTAATACCCAGTTTGTATGCTTTTAAAATTGCCGTATTAGTCGTGTCCGTAAAAGGGTTAGGGGAAACAGCCTCGCTTGACTTTCCTGTTGACTTTTCATAAAGCAGTACGGAAAGCTCACAAAACTCCTCCCTTGTGATAGGTTTTGTCATGTCAGCACCCTGTAGTATATCTGGGATAAGTCCTAAGTCATTAGCCTTTTGAAGTTCCGGCTTTGCCCAATTACTTGCGTCTGAATAGAAACTTCCAGAGCCTATAGAGACTTCATTAGAGAAGGAAGAATAGACATAATCCCATTCACCTGCATCTTCACCGTAGTAATACTGATAAAATAGCTGTGC
>JAENYW010000249.1 GCA_016841555.1 Tepidibacillus decaturensis | reverse complement strand
AATTGGTGGGAAGCAGATGAAGGTAAAGATATGTGGTATCTTTGAGCAAAAAACGTTACATCAATTGCAGGACAATGGAATTTGGCCTGACTATATTGGCTTTGTTTTTGTTAAAAGTAGACGTGAGGTTTCTAAAGAGCAGGTAAGGAAATGGAGAAGCATCATACCTAAGCATGTGGAGACGGTTGGCGTATATGTTAATGCAGAGCTGGATGAGCTATTAGATGCACCAGTAGATATTTTACAGTTACATGGTGATGAGACTCCAGAAGAATGTCGTAATATAAAAGAGAAGACAGGAAAAAAGCTATGGAAGGTTATACCGATAAAAGAGGATACAGCATTACTTTCATACGAGGAATATGAAGATAGTGTAGATGGCTATATTTTTGACACCATAGGTAAACAGCGTGGGGGAAATGGAATGAAGTTCTCATGGGAGACTCAAAGGGATGTATGGCAGGGTATGGGAAAACAAGTGCTTATAGCAGGTGGAATTACAAAGGACGATCTTGATATTTTAAAATTATTTCCTATTGATGGGGTGGATGTATCGAGTGGAGTAGAGGAAGAAGGATTGAAATCAGTAAAAAAAATAGTAGAGGTTATAGAGGAGGCTAGAATATGATACCCCATGATTTAGAATGGAATATTGCGGTTAGGGATAGTCGTTTTGGTGATTTTGGAGGAATGTTTATTCCTGAAACACTCATCCATGCAGTAAAGGAATTAGAGAGTGCATATAGTAAATTAGCGACAGATACTGCTTTTAGAAAGGAATATCTGACATGGGTAAAGCAGTATGCAGGAAGGCCCACCTTATTATATTATGCGGATCGATTAACAGAAGCCTTAAAGGGTGCAAAAATCTATTTGAAACGTGAGGATCTGAATCATACAGGAGCACATAAAATTAATAACGCAATCGGCCAAGCCTTATTAGCAAAAAAAATGGGAAAACGAAAAATTATTGCGGAGACAGGGGCAGGACAGCATGGTGTAGCTTCAGCAACTATTGCTGCGAAGCTAGGATTAGCATGCAAGGTTTTTATGGGAGAAGAAGATATAAAACGTCAGCAGTTAAATGTTTTTCGCATGCAGCTTTTAGGTGCAGAGGTTGTACCTGTAAAAAGTGGGCGTGGAACCTTGAAGGATGCAACGAATGAAGCGATTCGTTATTGGGCATCTCATGTGGAGGATACTCACTATCTAATAGGATCGGTTGTTGGTCCACATCCTTATCCGACGATGGTAAGAGATTTTCAGAAAATTATTGGACTTGAAGCGAAGCAGCAGATGATACATCAAGAGAAAAAGCTACCAGATTATGTGATAGCTAGTGTTGGCGGAGGTAGTAATGCGATTGGTATTTTTTATCCATTCATCGAAGAAGAAAAGGTTAGGTTAATTGGTGTTGAGGCTGCTGGAAAAGGACTAGATAAGGAGCATGCTGCTACACTATCCAAAGGAAGTCCTGGTATTATCCATGGCGCTTATACGTATTTACTACAAAACGAAGATGGGGGTATTGCACCAGCCTATTCTATTTCTGCAGGATTAGATTATCCAGGAGTCGGACCAGAGCATACCTATCTTCACAAAATGAAAAGAGCAGAATATCGTTCCATTACAGATGATGAAGCGATGGATGCTGTAGAACGCTTAAGTCAGTTAGAAGGGATTATTCCAGCAATTGAATCGGCACACGCGATAGCTGAAGCGATAAGAATAGCGCCTACCCTTACTAAGGATCAAATTATATTAGTTAATTTGTCTGGTAGAGGAGATAAAGACATGAATACCATCCATCAATATATGGAAGGAGAGGGAGTATAAATGGATTTTGTCCCTTTTATCACTGCAGGATTTCCGAATGAAACACTATTTAAAAAAATATTATTTATGTTAGAAGAAGAAGGCGCGAAAATGATTGAAATCGGTGTTCCTTATTCAGATCCTTTGGCAGATGGACCGACCATTCAACGTACATCATTAAGAGCAATTGAGCAAGGTATAACGTTATCAAAGATTTTTGATATCATAAAAGAAGTAAGGGCTACAGGGCTAACAGCTTCTCTCATTTTATTTACTTATTACAATCCTTTATTACAGATGGGGCTAGAGAAGGCTACTGAACAAATGATGCAGGGAAAGCTTCAAGGGGTATTGGTACCAGACTTGCCCTTTGAAGAAAGTCCTTTGCTTAAAAGTGCGTTAGCACCGTATCATATCCCTCTTATCTCTTTAATTACACCTACTACACCAATTCACAGAAGAAATATGCTAGCAAAGCAGGCGGACGGGTTTGTTTATATTGTTTCTTCCCTAGGAGTTACAGGAGAACGATCTGTATTTCATCAAAAAATCTCTAGCTTAATACACGAAGTGAAGGAAGTAGCGAGTGTACCTGTAGTATTAGGCTTTGGCATTAAACAAAGGTCTCAGATAGAGGATATGGCAAACGTATTAGACGGCTATGTGATTGGTAGTGCATTGCTACGAAGAATAGAAGAGGTAGAGAATCAAGTTGCAAGTGATAATATCAGTTTATCTATAGAAGAATATGAGGATAGGTATGTTGAGAACGTTCGACAGCACGTAAAGGAGATGCAGGTATGATTGTTGTTATTGATAATTATGACTCCTTTACCTATAATCTCGTTCAATTGTTAGAGGAGTTAGGAGAAACTTGCTATGTTGTTCGCAATGATCAGATTACAGTGGATGAGATAAAAGAAAAGCAACCAAACTATATTTTTATATCACCTGGACCAGGTATTCCTGATAAAGCAGGGATAAGCTTAGAAGTTATTAACCAATTAGGAAAAGCTACACCAATCTTTGGTGTATGCTTAGGACATCAAGCAATTGCAAAAGCTTTTGGTGGAGAAATTAAGCTTTCACATCAACTAATGCATGGTAAAACATCAAGAATTTTTCATGATAGTAGTCCCGTCTTTCAGCAGGTGCCTAAGCATTTTGAAGGGGCAAGATATCATTCATGGACAGTTGATCGGAACAGCCTGCCAAAAGAAATGATCGTCACTGCAGAAACGGACCAAGGAGAAGTGATGGCTATTCGTCATAGGAAGTATCCAATTGAAGGGGTTCAATTTCATCCTGAATCGATATTAACCCCCAATGGGAAGCAAATGATCCAAAACTTTCTAGACTATTATAGAAATTAAATTTGAATAAGTCTCGCTTTATCCACAAGCTGAACGCACCAAATCAAAATTGGTGCGTTTTCTCAGTATATTACGGAAATCAGTTGTAAAGATTATAAATAAAGGAACATTTTTTTAAAACTTTTAGGTAAGAGTAGATAGGAGATGAAGATGTATATGCTTTGGAATGTGCGAAGAAGATATGGAAATCCCTTTATTTGGGGTATTCTTGCGGGGGCTGTTACTACATTTTATGTACTGAGTTGGCTGATGCAGTATTTGTTAAAAATACAGCATCAAACACAAGAAGCTGTCATGGAACCAGATGAAAGAGGTAAGGAAGATATAAATAAAGAGCATGCTACTCAGAATTTAGAGAATACGGTTGATTAGATGGACAACCTAGAAAAAAAAGAGCTATTTGATACATTTATTAAAAGTTCTAAAAGGGAACTTCAGGAAAAAACAAAAGAAATAAACTAACGTATCCATATTATGGGTACGTTTTTTTCGTAACATTTTTCATACTACAACGTAAAAATATGTAAAGAATCCTTTCACTTTATAGAGAAGGAAAAGTTATGACATGTTTTCAATTGGACGATTTCTTGTTATAATAAATTTTATATTTTTAATATAATTCAATTTGAACATGAATAAGCATTTTAACATATTGTGTAGTATATTTATCTAGTTATAAAAGGGGGTCCCGATCATGCGCGTAGAACGACTCGGTAAAGATAAAATCAAGATTTTTTTAACCTTTGATGATCTAACTGATCGAGGATTGAACAAAGAAGATCTATGGAATGATGTTCCAAAAGTGCATGAACTATTCAACGAAATCATGGAACAAGCATACGAAGAATTAGGTTTTGAACTATCAGGACCCGTTGCTGTAGAGATTTTTGCGCTTCCCGCTCAAGGAGTGGTGGTTATTGTATCAAAAGGGAAAAGTACATTTTGGCATGAAGAACAATTAGATGAGGATTTATATTCACTTGAGGTTACGCTAGAGGAGACGGATGTTATCATATTTGCTTTTCGTGATTTTGAAGAATTGGTTGCCGCAGCAAAACGAATTAATTCATTTTTAATGCATGGCGGCAAACTTTACTATTATAAAGATCATTATATACTTGTGTTTGATCAATATGATGTAGTAGATAAAGCAATAGATAATGTGATTGCGTTGCTTTCTGAATATGGTGAGGTTTCAGCAATATCAAAAACTGTGCTTGAAGAATATGGTAAAGTAGTTATTGATCAAGATGCAGTTAAAATGCTAATAGCTTATTTTTCTTAAATATTAACTTAATTTAGAATCGTCTAAGGGAGTGATTATTTGACGAATGTAGCTGTTATATATGGT